>JBAQCK010000171.1:0-9446 GCA_049294075.1 Bacteroidales bacterium
CCCCTGAAGAAAGAAAGTCAACTTTGCCGGATCATTTAAAACCGGCTATTATGAACAAGTATTTAAACAAGTTGATCATGTACCATCAAATTCACAAAATGGACCGAGACGGGTTCTCTCTTTCAAAAATCAGTCGTGAGCTTGTCATGGACCGACGTACCGTCAAGTTTTATCTATCAATGAACGAAAGTCAGTATGAGCAGTTCATAGCTGCTCAGGCTGAGAAGAAAAGAGAATTGGAACCTTATGAAGAATTTATTAAGAATAAACTGGAAACATACCAGGAAACATCAGCTGCTCAAATGCATGACTGGCTGAAAGAACATTACCCGAAGTTCCCCGGGGTAACAGCAAAAACAGTTTATAACTTTGTAATGTGGGTGAGGCAAAAGCACAATCTTCCCAAAATAAGTCCTTTAAGAGATTACCAGGCTGTTGAAGAACTCCCTTACGGGCAGCAGGCGCAAGTAGATTTTGGGCAATACAACATGCGTAACGGTTTAGGCAAGCGCTTAAAAGTCTGGTTCTTTACGATGGTACTGTCGCGTTCACGGTACAAGTATGTTTTCTTCTCGGATACTCCATTTACCAGTTATACAGCTATTGAATCCCATGAGAAAGCTTTTGCATTTTATGGAGGTCTCACAAAAGAAATTGTTTACGATCAGGATAAGGTTTTCCTGGCTGATGAAAATAAAGGTGATTTGTTGTTGACAGATGTCTTTAAAAACTATTGCAGGGACCGGGCATTCCGGTTACATTTTTGCCGTAAGGCCGATCCGGAAAGCAAAGGTAAAGTAGAAAACGTGGTCAAATATGTAAAACAAAACTTCTTATACAACAGACCATTTACTGATATTGATATACTCAACAGTGAAGCTTTGGCCTGGCTGGGCCGTACAGCCAATGCACAGATTCATGCCGGTACACAGAAAGTCCCATATAACGAATGGTGTATCGAGAGAGGATCTCTGATACCTTTTATCGCTATTCCCATGCAACCCCCTTCTATTTTATATACAGTACGCAAAGACAACACGATATCCTGGAAAGGCAACTTTTACACCCTCCCTTCAGGAACTTATAAAGGACGAGGGACACAGGTTAAGGTATCAAAGGATAATACTACCATTATAATATCAGATCAGGCAAACAACCATCTATGCACTCAGATAATTTCTACGGGGAAAGGCAACCTGGTGCGCAATACTGATCATAAGAGAGAAAAGTCAGCTGGCATTACACAAATGATTACCGATATCTCCTGTATGTTCACTAACCCTGAACTGGCCGTGAACTACATGGAAGGTATCCGTGCAGAAAAACCACGTTACGTGAGAGACCAGCTTATTCTTATAAAACAAACCATTGAGATAACAGATAAATCAATTGTTGACCTTACTTTGCAATATTGCCTTCAGATGAAAGTGTTCAGCGCTAATGATTTTAAATCAGTCGCAGCAGGGCTTTCACAGAAAAAATCATTGGAGGAATCCACCCCGCTTATAACTCCTGTCAATCCATTGAATGGCCAAAGTGCAAGTGTGGCACAGAGTCAGCCAATACAAAGTTCCATTGTCGATTATGAGTTGTTAATGCAAAGTAAAAACTAATCATGGAAAAGAAACAAATCATAAATACATATTGCCGCCAGTTTAAAATGAGTGGCATGATGGCAAGCCTGGATCAGGCGCTCAGAGAAGCTGAAACGGGATCTGTAAGCTATCTGGATTATACTATCAGACTCCTACAGTCCGAAGCCCTGCACCGTGAACAAAAGGATGCCGAAAGACGCCTTAAAACAGCCCACTTACCACTTGCGAACGATTTAAACATGTATGACTATGCTTTTGATAATGGATTGCCTAAATCGCGCATGACTCAACTTCGGGAGCTTGATTGGCTCGACCAGATTTACAATATAATCCTTATGGGACCTTCAGGTACCGGTAAAACATTTATTGCTGCCGGACTTTGTGCCGATGCTGTGAAAAAAGGTTACAATGCTTATTTCCGTACTATGGATGATGTAATTGGCGTGCTCAAAATGAAAGACTTTACACAATCTGCCAAGGCTGATTATAAACGACTTATGAAAGCAAATCTCATTGTCATTGACGATATTATGTTGTTCCCTGTTGAAAAACCACAGGCAGTCGCTTTGTTTAATTTTATAAACCAACTCTATGAAAAAACCGCTTTTATTATTACAACAAACAAGTCCCCGTCGCAGTGGGCAAAAATGTTAGATGATGAAGTCCTCGCTACGGCTTTGCTCGACAGACTTTTGTTCCGATGTGAAGTCATTAATCTCTCCGGGAAAAGCTTCCGGATCAAAAACAGAAAAACAATTTTTAATGAGAAAATTTAATCTATTTTTGACTAATTGAAAAATGTACATTCTTGTTGCCATTTTCTGTACATACTAAATTACCGAAAACTGTACATTGTCAATTTCTGATTACAACTATCTGGGAATTTTGTTTTTAGTGCCCGTTAACGGCCCGGCGGTTGAGGGAGTAAGCGGAAGAAAATGATGTTAATATTTTTGAAGTCGGGATGCGGGTTCAAAACTGCTTTCCCCCGAGCTGAGATAGAAACTCTACAAACATATTTGATCATTTAAGGAATTATGATTAATCCTAATGAATAATATCAAACCTCCTGTAATCTGACAGGAAGTGAAAAATCCGTCCTTCTTTGACCACTTCAGAAGAAGGTCTGAAAAACATAACATATTTCAGGAAACAACGAGGATTGGTTTAGAACCATCAAATTTGACGCTGGAGACCTTATCACAATATAATCGTGTCTTATATTGACCAGAATTGATCCTAGTTCTGGGCCTAGCCAAAATGTGATTTATTACAGGTATAGGGAAATCCCTGTCTGAGAAATCCGTCCTTCCTTGACCACTTCAGAAGAAGGTCTGAGAATCATAACATACATGAGGAAACGACAAAGATCTGACAGAAAGTCACCGAATTCTCAAACCCAGAAGTCATCCTTAAATCCCTCCTCAGGCATATAGATTTAAGGGGAAAGCTAGTAAAGGTAAGTGCAATTTATGGGAACAATAAAGGTGTTCTGAAATTTGGGTGTGAGTACTCTACTAGGCCGCTCTCGTATAATCGATTAGCATAATCAAAAATTTTATCCCAATCTTCAGTATAAAGCACATATGTATTGTATATTGTTTTTTCTTGAACAAAAGCTCGGTTATTTGTTATTTTCACCAATTCAATGATATCAATATCTGGTTTTGGTTGTATTAATATTTCTCCTGTAAGATCAAATGGAGACTCCCCTTGTCTAAAACGATTCATAGCATTTTTTATTCCTTCAGTTGATTTTAGATCATCAATAGTCAACTGTTCACTAAAAATCGCAGCCAAACTATCAGAAAAATAGGGATATATTTTGGTTGAAAGCGTACCGCCAAGTTCCGCACGGGAGACTCCTTCATCTAATTTTATTATGTAAGCCCCTTTCTGTAAAGTGACATAAATTTTGTGTCCTGCTGACCAATAATAATATTCACTGAGTTCATCATCAGAAGTGCTTTTGGAGATGGATTTTTTTTCGCAACTAGGGAATATAATTATACTCACTCCAAAAATGAAAAACAAGAATAGGGATTTGAATAATGTTTTCATCAATAGGTAATTAGTAATTGTTTAACAACAAATATCGTTCCAAGATAAGCAAGTCTTTGGCCGAATATTCGATTATCGTTGAAACGATGGCAATAAGGTGATCATGGCCTCATTGATTTGGATATTATCTCCGTAAGTTTTTGATTTTCTTCAAAATCCGTCCTTCTTTGACCACTTCAGAAGAAGGTCTGAAAACTTTTAACCCACTTTTGGGAACAACGAGGAAAGGAATTCTTCTAAAAAGGCCTGAAAAATTATACAATGCCTTGATTTTTAGTCAACACGGTATGATTCTTGAGGTGGAATCGTTAACACTGACCCTATCCATATGAAAAAAATTGCTATTCTTTTAGCTTTAACCATTGTAATATTTTCCTGTGAAAAAGAGAAAAATGAGTTGCTGGTTGGAAAATGGAAACTTGTTGAAGGATTTAATATTATGGCTGGAGGGAAGTATTCCATCCCCGTTCAGGACCAAAGAATTGAGGAATACACTAATAATTTGAGAATATTATACGATTTTGCAGGTAATGAAGTTGCAAGAAGTAATTATGATGCAACGGAAACAATAATTACTGTTAATGGCATAAATGAGGATGGTAAAGCATGGAGTTTCAGTTTTGAATATTCACTGCAAAATGATACTCTTAAGCTAAACCACGATGGCGGATTTAAATCTTAAAGTAAATATTTGGTGCGTATAGAGTAATCAGGAATATTCCAATTTCACCCAAATCCTGGCACCAAACTGGCACCAAAAAAAACATGGTTCACAAATTACAGAAATCTTTTCTTAGCAAATGCCTTTCCCGAACCTGATTTAAGGTATTTCTCGAATTCATATGCTTTGTATTTATTATTGAAAGCAGAATAGTAAACAAGTGTGACAGGCAATCTCTCTTTTGTATAGGTATTCTCTCCTTTCAAATGACGGTTTATGCGATCATCCAGATCTGATGTACATCCAGTATAATAAGAATTATCTGCACACTTTAAAATATATACAAACCACATAGTTACAGCGATGACAGAAGTTTCAATTGGTATCCTATTGGAGTGACCAAAGAAATATTTATTCAAAAATAGAAATAATTGTTTAGATAATAAATCGCAGGTTTTATTTACTGGCGTGTACAAAGCCCTCTATAAATGGCGAAGCCCTCCTACGCCAAGGCTTCGGAGGGCGAAGGTGGGCCCAGCTGGGATCGAACCAGCGACCCCCTGATTATGAGTCAGGTGCTCTAACCATCTGAGCTATGGGCCCGAAATAAAGTTTATCGTTTCTGGTTCCTCGTTTCTCGTTGTTACCATGCTCAATGTTAACTAACCAGCAACCAGTAACAGGCAACCATTGCAAAACCGGACTGCAATGTTAAGTATTTACAGTTAATTATCCAAAATCCTCAGGCAGACTTTTTTCGGCCTTCATTACCTGTCCATATACGGATACCTGAAATCAGTCGCCGGAATAAACGTCTCCTTTACCGTCCTGGGACTTACCCACCTGAGAAGATTCAGATGACTTCCGGCCTTGTCGTTGGTCCCCGATGCCCTCGACCCGCCAAACGGCTGCTGACCAACCATAGCCCCCGTGGGCTTGTCATTGTAGTAGAAATTACCCGCTGCATACCTCAACACCCTGCATGCCTTTACAAGGGCATACCTGTCGCGACTGAATATTGCACCCGTCAGACCATAAGGCGATGTCTCATCACATAGCTTCAGGGTCTCCTCAAACTTGTCATCATCATAAACATATATGGTCATAACCGGACCAAAGATCTCTTCCTCCATCGTTATGAAATGCGGATCTTTTGCCACGATTACCGTCGGCTCTATAAAATATCCTTTCGACTTGTCTCCCTTTCCTCCTGCAATAATCTCTGCCTTGTCCGACTCCTGAGCCTTCCTGATATAATTCATTATCCTGTCAAAGGAAACTTCATCTATCACAGCATTCACGAAATTGTTCAGATCGGTGACATTGCCAATTCTTATCTCTGAGATCATCCTGAGAATATGATCCCCGGTAACTTCCCATATCGACTGCGGAATATAAGCCCGTGAGGCCGCCGAACACTTCTGTCCCTGGTATTCGAAAGCGCCCCTGACAATAGCCGTGGCAAGTGCAAGAGGATCGGCTGAACCATGGGCAAAGATGAAGTCCTTCCCTCCTGTTTCGCCGACTATCCTCGGATACGATTTATAAAGATGCAGATTATCCGAAACCTGCTTCCAGAGCGTGTTGAATGTTGAATTCGATCCCGTGAAATGGATGCCTCCCATATCCTTGTGCTTCATCACAATACTGCTGATAAGCGAACCGGAACCTGGTACAAAGTTGACAACGCCTGCCGGCATACCTGCTTCTTCAAATATCTTCATCAGATAATAGTTTGAAAGAACGGCAGTTGTCGCAGGCTTCCAGACTGTGGTGTTTCCCATAAGTATTACACTGGTGTTGAGGTTCGATGCAATTGCAGTGAAGTTGAAAGGAGTGATCGTATAGACAAATCCCTCAAGCGGCCTGTATTCCAGCCTGTTGATGGTTTCACCCTGCGATTTGGGCTGCTCCATATAGATGAGCGATGCAAAATAGTTATTAAACCTGAGGTAGTCAATGACCTCGCATGCCGAATCGATCTCAGCCTGAAATGCATTCTTTCCCTGACCGAGCATGGTTGCCGCATTCAGTTTGTACCTGTACTTTTTTGATATGAGTTCTGCAGCCTTTGCCATTATGGCGGCCCTTTCCATCCATGCCAGGTTTATCCAGTCGTCTTTCGCGGCAAGCGCGGCATCAATAGCCATCCTGACCTCCTTTTCGGTTGCCATGTGATATGTAGCCAGCACATGTTTATGATCAGCCGGATTTACAACCTTCCCGGTCTTGCCAGTCCTGATCTCCTTCCCTCCTATTATAAGCGGGATTTCAACGACCCTGCTGCCCTGATCCGAAAGTTCCCTTTCAAGAAGCTCCCGCTCCCTGCTTCCGGGAAGATATTCAAATACCTGCTCATTGACAGGCTCTGCAAAATTGAAAATAGCATTGTTCATATGTGATGTTTATCGTTCGTTGTTGCCAGTTGCTGGTTTTTCGGTACGGGGTACGCGGTGCGCGGTATGCGGTGAAGAAAGCATTCCATCAGAGATAACAATCCGATACGGCAAATTGTTTCCCTACGCGTTCAGGCGCGTTAAACCAACATGCAATTTAAATTCGGGAATCCCGATAAACAATGATTAATATCCTGAATCTCAGTTAAGGCTTTTCAGATTGTCAAGTGCACCCGGGACGGCCTGAAGTATCCCTGCAACAATCGAACAGGATTCAAGTTCCGGGCAATTGCCGCAGGTGTTGAAACCCTTTGCAATTGCGCAGTTCCTTATTGCGCAATCAAGGCAATGACTGAATTTCGGTCCATCTTCCCTGCATCCCGTGCAGTTGATCATTTCCCAGATAATACCGGGGGCATTGAACTCCCTGCTCCATTTTTCAGCGGTTATTCTCCGGAGTTCATCATCATTGGCGATGGTGGCCTTCCTGGCATCGCACTCAGCGCAGTTGATGCCGCAGCATCCGATTAATTTTTCCATTGTGAAAGTGGTTTATGTGATTAATGATTTTCCATAAAATTAAATATTTTGCTGGTTACTGGCTTTGCCCTCTGAAGCTTTAGCGAAAGAGAGTTGCTGGTTGCCGGATTCAAAAAACCCACCCCTACCCCTCCCGGGAGGGGATCCGTATGGCACAGCCTCAGGCCTCACGCCTCACGCCTTAACACCTTCACGCCTTAATACCTATACAACCTTCATATTCACCGCATCCCAGTGTATGATCTTCTTCTCGAAATAGCTGTCGTTGCAGGCCAGCGTCGGAGCTGCTGCGCGGAATCCGAACTCTGGTCCTTCGACAAGGGCGGCATTTCCGCTGACTCCCCCGAAGAAGTTTTTGAAGTGTTCCAGGTGTTCGTCGAATCCTTCAGGAGCTGTGTATTTCACTCCCGGTTTTACAGGTCTTTTCCTTTCCTCGGCGGTATATTTCTGTTCATACTGCCTCATCAGCTCCTTCTGCATCGCTTCCGGGTAAGTGTGGAATGAATCCCAACCCCCTATACCGGTTGCTTTTGCCATAATGCTGTTGGAGAGAACGAAACCTCCGTCGAGCATTTCCATAACCCCTTCGCTGCCGACAAACCTGGTAATACCCTTTTCGCCCTGACCGCTTACGAAGTTCACTCTCAACATAACCTGGAACTCCGGATGCTCCCTTGTTTCGGGATAATGCATGATGCCGACCATCACATCAGGAACATCGCGGCCGTCTTTCCAGTAACAGAGCTGGCCCGATGCAAAGATGGTATCAGGTCCGACGGAATCGGTAAGGAGATGAATTCCCGACAGCAGGTGTACAAACAGGTCGCCGGCAACACCGGTGCCGAAATCGCGATAGTTTCTCCACCAGAAGAATTTCCTGGGATCCCATGCCATTTTATTCATGCCCTCTACATAGCGGTCCCAGTCGACAGTCTGGGGCGAACCGTCGGTGGGCATTGTATACTCCCATGCGCCGAGTGCATCCTGCCTGTCGAACGAGGCTTCGATGCAGTTGAGCTGGCCGATTGCCCCCGACTTGTACAGTTCCTTTGCCTTGGCATAAACAATGCTGCTTACCCGCTGACTCCCGACCTGCATTGGCCGGCCGGTTTTCTTACAGGTTTCAATTACCTGGAGTCCTTCGCTGATTTTATGAACCATGGGTTTTTCGCAATATACAGCCTTGCCGCTGTTCATGGCGTCGATGGATATCCTCGAATGCCACTGGTCGCTGGTCGCAATAATCACCGCGTCAATATCCTTCCTGACAAGAAGTTCACGATAGTCGCGGGTCGTGTAAACCTGCTTGCCGTACTTTTCCTTTGCCCTGACGAGCCTGCCGTCGTACAGGTCACATGCTGCAACCAGTTCCACACCCGGCACCTTCAGAGCCGTATCGGTGTCGGCATGCCCCATTATGCCCATGCCGATGGTTGCAATCCTTATTTTGTCGTTCTGACTGATCCTGGGAGACCAGGGAATTTCAACGGTTCGTGTATCATCAATAGCCAGTGTCTTAAAGGTTCCGGCTGCCAGAAGTAAAGAGGAGCCTCCGACCTGCCTGATGAATTTCCTGCGGGAAGATTTTGTTTTCATCGGTTTGGTTTTAGTGTAAAATTTTATGAGTATAGGATCTGATTAACAGGTATTTTGTTAAAATTATTCCCGTTACAATGCCATAATTGTTTGCCTCTATGCCAATTGAGCAAATTCATTTCCCGGCCCGTTTCACCCCCAAACCCCCTGAAGGGGGCCTTGAAATCAGCAAACAAAGTTTGTTTTCATCTGTAAAGATACAATTCATCCGGAAATTCGACCCTTATATCGTATTTAAAAATGATATTGTTTTGGATAAAAAATTTGTCGAATAACAATAACCCGGTTATCGTTTTACGATAAAAATTCGTGGATTTTTTATTCAACCCACTCCGGGGTTGGCAACTTGATGACTGCGGTTTACCACGGGTGTAACCGTGGCTATTGGACGTCAAGGCTTCCAGCCTTGATCGGAGTTGGCATAGGGAAATG
The DNA here is from genome assembly GCA_049294075.1 of Bacteroidales bacterium. GTDB lineage: Bacteria > Bacteroidota > Bacteroidia > Bacteroidales > VadinHA17 > LD21. The sequence goes on from JBAQCK010000171.1 coordinate 9,282, forward strand.
ACTTCATCCATGAAACTGACCTGCATGACCTGCACGACCTGCATGACCTGCACGACCTGCACGACCTGCACGACCTGCATGACCTGCACGACCTGCATGACCTGCACGACCTGCACGACCTGCACGACCTGCATGACCTGCACGACCTGCACGACCTGCATGACC
>JBAQCK010000172.1:0-10354 GCA_049294075.1 Bacteroidales bacterium
GCCATATGCAGAAAGCCCCCCTGATGTTGAGGTCTTCTTTTTGTCCTTTCATGAAAAGCAGCGCTGTTATTGCATTGATAAAGAATCCTATACCTGCCACAATCATTACCTGGGTGCCTGCTACCGGTTCAGGGTCTCTGAGTTTTCTTAAGGCGTTCAGGGCAATCAGCGCAACAGCGCCAAAAAGCAACAGGGCATTCAGTATTGACACCAGGATGGTGGTCTTGCGCAGGCCGTATGTGTACTTGCCCCTGGGGGTAATGGTAGCCAGCCATGCAGCTGTCCATGCAAACAGAAGGCTGAACACGTCACTGGCATTGTGCCCGGCATCGGGCAGCAGGGCTGATGAATTTGACCGCAGTCCAAAGAATATCTCTACAGCAACAAAAATTACATTCAACCCGATGCCGATGGCAAAAGCCCTCCCATAACCCGGAGACTGGCTGTGAACGTTCGTTTTTTCAGGTGAATGTGCCATTTAATGCTGTTATTGCCTGCATATCTGAACTATTACTATCAGAACACTTAATTCAAAGGTATTGTTTTAGTCTTTTAGCCGAAAAATGTCTGTTATTGCGCCGCGATGAAAGTTCTCCCTTAAGTGTCTTAGTCCTTCAGCTGAAATTCGTCAGTTCCTACGAGACGATGAACACTCACCTTTTTATCTCAGCACCCCATTTTTCATGACAGACTGAACGACAGCTTTATCCCTTCGGTAATCATCCCGGTTCCCATTATCGCGAGGATCAGCCCCATTATCTTTCCTATTACGGCAATTAAGTTCCGGCCTATCTTTTCCATGATTATCTCGCTGAATATGAATGCCAGATATGTCAGGAATATCATAAGTGCAAAAGTGGCAATTATAATACCCATATGTACCATGTTTGCATGTGTTGTGAAATTCATGGCCGTAACAATAGTACCCGGACCAGCAAGAATTGGAATGGCTAACGGTGATATGGCGATAGTGTTGTCTTCATCCCTGACTTCGGTGTTATGTACTTTTGATTTTTGTGACATGAGCATCTCGAACCCGACATAGAAGATCAGTATTCCGCGTGTTATCTTGAAAGCAGGGATGGTAAGGCCAAAAAGCTCAAAGATGTATTTGCCGGCCGGCCGGCGGGCAACTGTTACTGTAATCCCGTGAAAATTCATTTAGTGCAATATACTGATGAACAGTGCTATATTCAGAAGAGTCACGATAATCCCCAGTGTGTAGAGTACCGTTTTGTTTAAAGTAGAGTTCTTGTATTTCCCCATGACTTTTTCCGATGATGTCAGGTATACCTGCATGAAAATTGTAAATGGCAGCTGTATGCTCAGACACATCTGTGAAATAATCAGTCCGTTAAATGGATTGGAGATCAGAAAAATAATTGCCAGGGCAAGTATCAGTGATATTAATATGCCCAGTCTTGAATGATTGTCTTTGACATCATACGGCTCCTTGAACATTCCTGCAAAAATTGATCCTGCAGCCATACCCGAAGTGATAGACGAAGAAATGCCTGAAAAGAAGAGTGCAACAGCAAAAACCAGGGCAGCATGGGTGCCCAGGATGGGGCTCAACAGTGATTTTGCCTGCTGAAGCTCCGTGACCGGTGTGCCTGTTTTAAAGAAGACTGCAGCTGCAAGAATTATCATAGCACTGTTGATAGCCCATCCAATGACCATCGAGATCAGTGTATCAGAGTATTCGTACCGCAACTGTTTTCTTATTATTTTTTCATCCTCGCCGTTCCATTGCCTGCTCTGGATAATCTCCGAATGAAGAAAAAGGTTATGAGGCATCACAACGGCGCCCAGAACACTCATTATAAGTATCATGGAACCCGAAGGGAATGATGGCGTGACCCACGAGGTGATGGCTGAGTCCCAGTTAATATCTACCAGGGTAAGCTCATATAAAAAGGAGAGACCAATTACTGAAACAAATGATATGATCCATTTTTCAATCACCTTGTATGAGTTGGTAAACAGCATGATAATAACAAAGATGGTGACCAGCACGGCTCCTGCCCTGAGGGGTATCTGAAACAGCATGTTCAGGGCAATGGCCCCTCCCAGTATCTCTGCAAGAGAAGTAGACACTGATGCCAGCATGGCAGATGACAGCAGCAGCCGGGCATATCTCTTTTTCACATAAATAGTAGTGGCCTCTGACAGGCACAGGCCGGTAGCTATCCCAAGGTGAGCCACGTTATGCTGTAATAATATCAGCATAACGGTGGAAAGAGTCACTATCCATAAAAGAGTATAGCCGAATTCAGCTCCGGCAGCAAGATTCGATGCCCAGTTGCCCGGATCAATAAATCCCACAGTAACCAGCAGCCCCGGACCAATGAACTTGAATATCTCCAGTCCGCCATACCTGGCCCTGTAGCCTTTCCGGTCAATATTCCTTAGGAATCCGAACATCTGTTTTTAATCCTCCATTATTCAAACCAGCCCTGGAAATATAAATGCTCTATAATAGAAGTCAAAATTAGTCACTTCTGCCCGTTTTTAACTAGCACGATTTATAGATTTGTTTACAGGCATAGCAGAAAAATATTTCAGTTATCCATCTTCCTTAAAATAAATGGCCTTCCTATTAATGCCAGGAAGATAAAAACCAATATGATAATTAACGGTATGGGATTTTTCTGGAATTGTACATAGGATGAAAGTAATATTGCTATCAGACAGGCAACAGATCCAATAAGAGATATAAACTTGTGTTTAATATTTTGCTGGTAGCCAATAAAATTGACGGTGGCGAAAGTGATCAGGAAAATCAGGCTTGCGGCATCGACCAATGTACTCAGCGACCCGATAGATGCTAAAACGGCTGACAGTCCGGCCATAATAATTATTGCATAAAAAAGGATATTCGCCTGGTTTTCTTTGACAAAGATATTGGGTAGATCTTTCTTTCTGGCAACAGTTTCCATTAACCTTCCGGTGGAAAAGAGTGTCGCATTAATGGCTGAGCCTGTCGAAAACGCTGCTGCAACAGTCACAAAGATCAATCCCGTAAGTCCAAAAGCCTGTTTACCGGCAATGGATAAGGCCACCTCTTTTTTCTGGATTAATGTAGCAGCGCCAACCAGCATGGTTGAGCCCAGCGCAACTAAAATGTAAATACAAATAACTGCGATTACTGCTGATATTGTTGCCCGGGGTAATGTCTTCGCAGGATTTTTGATATCTTCATAGTCATATGACAACAGATGAAATCCCTCATAGGCCATAAATATGGTCGCGGCTCCAATGATTGACGTGCACCAGCCTTTTGTTTCGATTTCGGCTGTCAGTTGTTCCGGGCTCCATTGAATTATTCCGAATATTGATAATCCCAGAAGAACAAACAGTTTTCCCCACACTGTAATTATTTCTACCCTTGATGATTCTCCCACGCCTCGCAGATTCACCAGAGCCAGGGCTGCAATTATGGTGAATGCAAGTACCCGTGGAAACCAACTTCCGAAGTTGAAAACGTGAGCTACATAATGTCCGAATGTAAACGCATACACTGAAATTGTCAAGATGTATCCAAGAATGAGTACCCAGGATAGGCTTCCTGCTATACCCCGGTGATTGATTTCATTGAGAAAGGTAAATGCGCCACCGCTCATTTTATATTTAATGGATAATTGGCTGTAGCTGTATGCTGAGATCAGTGCTATGAGTCCAGCTAACAAGAAACTTAACCATGCCCACTGACCGGCTATGCTGATAATTACACCCAACACTGAAAAGATCCCGCCACCGACCATGCCCCCCACAGCCATTGACCAGGTGGCATTGAAACTCATCTTTTTATTTTCCTTTGTCATCTCAATTCCTGTCTGACTTTATTCTGCCCTGCTGTTCGGGGGGCTAAGACACTAAAAAAAACAGACTATGAATTACATCAGTCGATTGACAAACAAAGTAAAGCACTTATAGCAAATAACGCTTCGGTTTTGAAAAACTCACGACGGTTTGAATCATGACTTGACTTTTCGAATGGTTCTTCTTTACTGTCTGCATTTGTACCCGGTATTGTTAAGTCATGGTTATAACCACGTTTCCTGTCTTTTGTCCTGTCTCAACATACCTGTAGGCATCGACAATCCTGTCCAAAGGATAGGACTTGTCAACCAATGGTTTAAACTTGCCCGACTCTACCAGTTCCTTCAGGAAAACTACATCTTCTTTCTTGATGGAAGGCAGGCGAAATAAAACTTTCTTACCACCAAACAACGGAGTCAAAAGAGCTAAGAATATATTTTCACCGTTTTTCCCCAGTTCAGCTGAAATGTAGGTTCCATGATTTTTCAATAGTGGCCTGCATTTCCCAAAAAAGCTTTTCCCTACTGCATCAAAAATAAAATCAAATTTCTTATCGATTTTGGAAAAGTCCTGAGTCAGGTAATCAATTACCTGATCAGCACCCAGTGATTTGACGGCTTCTACATTTTGAGCATCGCATATAGCAGTTACTTGTGCGCCGATATATTTTACCAGCTGGACAGCAGCTGATCCGATTGCACCGGAGGCACCATAAATCATAACATCCTGTCCGCTTTTTATTTTTGCTGCCCTGATATCGCATAGGGCATAATGCGCACCTTCAGTTATCGGTGCTGCCTGCTCAAAGGTCAGATCATCGGGTATAGTGGTAATGGCATCTGTTTCTGCAACGGTCATATATTCGGCGTGTGCTCCGAACTTTGTGTCGTTAAAGCCAAATACCCTGTCCCCGACATTAAACAGTATGACATCTTTGCCAACGGCTTCAATTATCCCGGCAAATTCGTTACCAAGAATTCCGAATCTTGGTTTGAAAAGTCCACTGAAGAACCTGGAAACAAAGTACCGGGCACTGCGAAAACCGCAGTCAGTACGATTTACGGTTGTAGCATAGACTTTCACCAACACTTCATCGTATCCGGGTGACGGTCTGTCTGCCTCTGTTAGGTCAACGTCGCACGAGATGGCTCCGTTGAAGAAAAACATCTACAGTCTTTCCTTCCTGTCAGAGAACCTGAAAGCTTCAAATAAAAGATATCTGGAGTTTATTTCAGCCTTCGACAACAAAGAAGTTGGAAGAAAAAGACTTGAGAAAGTTACTTCATCGAAAAATGAAAGTAATCGGAATTACAAAGGCTTTAACTTCTTTAGCAAAGATGATTTAACGATTTTAACAGCCATCATCCGTGGCGAGTTTAATATTAATGGCTTTCGAAACAAAAACCTGCAAAAACTACTCGGATTCACCGGCAGCAAAATAAGCAGGCTGATCAAACGCCTGAGGGTGGCATCTCAAATATTTTTAATACCCATTATATCAGTTCAGTTACAATTAACGCCACTGCTGACAGGTATTATGAGCCGGCTCCGGGTCGTTCCTTTTTCCTGAATGCACGCTTAGCATTCAAATAGCATTACCAGAATATGCATATCGGATAACAAAGACTCGCAGAATTTTTTGTATCGTAATTAAATTCCAATGACAATGAAACCCTTCGCTGCTACCATTATTGTCATTATTTTAATTTTATTCCCCCAAAGAATGCCCGCCCAACAAAAGGCAGTGGATAGTGTAAAAACAATACAATTGGTGGAAGTGATAATAAGAGGCAGAAGACAAAATTCCTGCAAAAGCGACTATTCATTTTTTGGTTCGAAAACTGAAACACCCGTTATTAATATTCCCCAATCCATTTCAGCCGTAAATAAAGAATTGATCCAAGATAAAATGGAATTTACCCTGAAGGATGTAGCAGATAATGTTGCCGGTGTAAATAATTATTCAGGATATGATGAATATACCATCCGTGGTTTCCGGTCAGAAAATGCCAGGAATATTAATGGCCTTCGCGGATATAATACAACATATATCAATACAATCATGGATCGCGGGCAACCTGGTTTACAGAACTCGACAGATTTGAAATCTACGCCTGTCACTATCTCTGCATTACAGCCGGGAGATTATCTTCATGAAACAGATTTTTCAGCGATTGCTTCTTTTTCATACGAATTCAGTGATCACTTAAGTTTCAGTTCAGGTTTTTTGCATTGCAATACATGGCAGAACGTTTCGGATCATGGTATCAATAATTACATAACACCAGATTCTGCTTCTTTATATTACACTACATGGGATTATCATACGGCTATCAACACTTTATCAACTTATTTTGGTTATCATTTTAACACGGGTAAGATCAGCCACCAGTTAATTGCAGGTTATGATTTTGTAAAAAACCGCGAAAACCAGACCAACAGTATTTTGAACTTCCCGACCAGTTTGGTTCAGGAAGTGGTATCGTGGGAACATTCAGCCTGGCAAATCCTCAATATTTCAAGAGGCCGGTCGACACTTACCAGCCTTCAGAGGTTAATTCCGACGGGACTATTGTAGATTATAATGTTTATCATACACAAGGGGTTTATTTGCAAGATATGATAAGCTGGAAAAGCTGGAAATTACTGGTTAGTCTGCGTGAAGAAATGTACAAAGGAGATGGGGAGAATGATACTACAGGTGATCTTCGGGAAAACGTTTTTCTGTCCCGTGCCGGACTGGTTTATTCAATTACACCACATATCAGTATTTATGTTACTTATAACAAGGGATTTGATCCATTTGAAGCATCTGCCAGCTTACAAGTATTTGATGAGCCATTTAAACCTATAACCAGTCAATTATATGAAGCCGGATTTAAAGCAAATGTTTTTAAAGACAGATTATCATTTGCCGCTGCCATTTATCAGTTAACCGTGCATAATGTAGCCGTGAATGCCAATGATATTTCAAATCCCAACTTGTATATACAGCAAGGTATAGACAGGTCACGTGGCATTGAGCTTGAGGCAAACGGGAATATCCTTTCTGGTTTATCTGTTTCCCTGGCCTACGCTCATTGTATAGCGGAGGTGCTTGATAGTAAAATTGCTTCTCAGATTGGCACATTACTCGAAAATTCACCCCGAAACTCCGGTAGCAACTGGATTAAATATACCTTTAACCATGGAGTTCTAAAAGATCTGGGAATTTCAGCAGGTCATACGCGAGCCAGCCGTCGAAATACACTTGATGCCGATTTCACTCTTCCCGGTTACATTGTTTTTAATGCGGGATTATATTATCGAATCAAACAGCTTTCATTATCTGCCATTCTGAATAATGTAACTAATACAGTTTATTGGGCCGGCGCCTACAACAATGTAAACAAATGGCCGGGCAGCACCAGGAATTTTATGGTGAAACTTGGCTGGAATTTCGGTAAATAATTCATGAATGAACTGAAAGCGAAAAACGCTAAAAGAAAACTTCCGTCGGCTGAACTTATAGAAGAGTTTATTGTTACTGATACATCTGTAAATGATTCGTGAGCTATGGAACAATTGCTGACATATAAAGACGAGATGTGAAAGGCTGATTTTTGTATGTATATGACAATTATTTAAATAAAAAACAATGGAGTAAAATTAGGTTTTTAGAAACAAAAACAGTAAATTTGGATTAAACAACGGCACTGGGGGAATGGTATTTAGAGGTGCCCTTAAATTAAAAGCCAAAGCATAAAAAATGCACTCTTCAAGTCGAAGAAATCAAAATAGATTCATTTTAGAGTTTGATGAAATGATAATCAGTTAAAAACGTTTAAGTAAAATTCGAAAAAATGAAAAACAAAATCACAGAAAGGGGAAAATCCTTAAATGAAGGATCAAACATGTTGCAAACAGTCTTTGCAACATGTTTGTTACTTGTTTTTTTTAGCGGTATATCATACGCGCAAAAAACAAGTAAATCAAATTCAGATTGGCTGACATTCAATGGCGATTTTGATGCCATCCGGTACTCTTCGCTTACTCAAATCACGCCGCAAAATGTCAAATCAATAGTAAAGACGGGTGAGTACACAATTACTGATACCGTGCCATTTCAAACCGGCCCTGTAATGATAGGGAAATCACTTTATTTCTCAACCGGATTCAACACCTATGCAGTAGATGCAATAACCGGCAAACTCATCTGGTCATATAAATTCAAGGGCAAAGGTGCCCTGTTAGATAATAACAGAGGAGTAGCCTATGACAACGGCAAAATATTCCGAGGCACACTTGATGGTCATGTACTGGCACTTGATGCCAAAACAGGTAATGTTATCTGGGACGTCGTAGCTGGAAATGTGGATTTAGGTGAATATTTCTGTGCGGCTTGCCTAGCCTGGGGCGGAAAGGTTTATGTTGCAACTGCCGGGAGTGATGTAGGCGCGATTGGACGTGTTATAGCCCTTGATGAAAAGGATGGGCAGAAGCTTTGGATTTTTAATATTGTTCCTAAAACAGGCCCGGGGGCAGACTCGTGGCCTTCGGATCCGGATAAGTTAAGAGCCGGCGGAGGGGTCTGGTCATCTTTTTCACTTGACACTGAAACGGGAATCTTATATATTCCTACAGGAAATCCCGGTCCTGATTTTGTAAAAGACTATCGCCCGGGTGATAACCTGTATACATGTTCTGTAGTCATGTTAAATGCCGCTACCGGCAAACTGGAGGGATACTATCAATTTGTTCCAAACGATTATCATGATTGGGATATGGCATCAAGTCCGATTTTATTCACATCCAAATCAGGAGATAAAATGGTTGCTGTTGCAGGTAAGGATGGGTATCTGTATGGCTTAGACCGAAAATTAACCAATGTAAAGTATAAAGTTCCCGTTACAACAATTTTTAACACTGATGCACCGATCACCAAAGAAGGAACACGCTTTGCACCTGGTGCACAGGGTGGCGTTGAATGGAATGGTCCGGCATATTCACCAGCCCTGAACGCTCTGTTTGTACCATCAGTAGATTGGGCATCGACAGTTAAACTTGGTGAACCGGAGATGCTTCTTAATGCAACACCAGGTAAAATCTTTGTTGGCTCTGAAAATGGATTCGGAGATTTAGATCCGGTCGAAAAGTCTTCAGGCTGGATAACTTCGGTAAACGCCGAAACAGGCAAAGTCTTATGGCAATACCATGCACCCAGACCAATGCTTGCAGCCCTTACTCCTACTGCAGGCGGCCTTCTCTTAACAGGTGACCTGGATGGTAACCTGCTTGTATTTGACGCAGCGTCAGGTAAAATACTGTTAAGTAAAAAAGCAGGCGGCCCTGTTGGAGGCGGTATAATTACTTATTCAATCGATGGGAAACAGTATATTGCTATTGCAACCGGAATAAACAGTTGGGTGTTTAAAACTAAATTTGGTCAACCATCAATAGTAATTTATTCGCTCCCGCCAAAGAAATAATTTTAACGAATAAATTCAGTGTGAGTAAGCTCACCAAAACAGTAATTTGTAAAATATCTTTACTTGTGACCTCAACATTTTTCCTCTTTGCAGGAAAAGTTGAGGCACAGGTAAATGATACTTTATCGCAGACTTATCAGCTTCCGACAGTTATTGTAAGCTCGCTTCGTGTACCGGTTAAGGAAAGTTCCGTACCGTACAGTGTTGCGGCGATGGAAACCCGGAAAAATATTCAGGGTTTGAGTCTTGCAGAAGCCGTTGCAGGGCTTCCCGGTATGGAAGTCAAGGCTCGTTATAACCTTTCTGTTGGCGACAGGATCACAAACCGTGGATTTGGCGCCAGGACACAATTTGGTGTCAGGGGAATCCGGATCATATTGGATGATATTCCTGCAACCATGGCAGACGGGCAGACTAACCTGGAAATGATTGATCTGCAGGATTTGTCATATGTAGAACTATTGCGCGGACCAGGTTCATCACTTTATGGTAATTCTTCCGGAGGTGTTTTAAAACTTTATTCAAACCCCTTGCCCTCAGCACCATTTAATTTTTCGGTTTCTTCAACAAACGGCTCTGACGGTTTATTCCGCTGGAATAGCACCATTGGAGCAACACTTGCAAAGACAAAAGTGGCAGGAAGTTACACGGACTTCAGTTACGGTGGCTACCGTGAACACAGTAAAGCCGATTTCAGGCGGGCTATTATGAAATTGAGTTCTTCCCTGTCACCCTCAGATATACTGCAGATCAGTGCAGGCTATGTTCATTTTGTTGCTTTGAGCCCTGGCTCTCTTACAAAACAGGAAGCAGAACAAAATCCAAAGCTGGCTAATCCTCTGAGCATTCAAAATAAAGCAGGAGAAAATGGCACTCAGTTTCAGGCTTCTGCAACATGGAAGCATAAGCATGATACTATATCACTTCTCAAAATAAGCATTTATGATTCATATCGTTATGTAAAGAATCTGATCGTAGGCAAGATAATTGAACTCCCTCAAAATGCCGGAGGAATTGATGTCGTTTTTGACAGGAAGATAATTGTAATGGGCAAAGTGGTTGAC
>JBAQCK010000173.1:0-3504 GCA_049294075.1 Bacteroidales bacterium
CATCAAGCATAACCTGCCCGGAGTCTGGAGGCTGGCTGAGAGGGCAAACGGAGTCTTATTCAGACTTATTTACGAGGATCGTTTTAAAGAGATTATCCCGAATGTACTAAATGCATCGTCACCGGGTGATTATACCTACAGGCTTTTAGAGCTGAATGAATTGCATTCCCTCGAGACTTTTCTCATTAAACAACCCTCAGAGAGAGTAGAGTACTTCAAACCTCACGGTTTTAGTTTCGGCTCACTTCTTGAGGCATACAATAACCCGGCTTTTTTTATGTTCGGAGTATTTAACGGAGAAGATATAATTGGCTATTTTTTTCTGCGTTGTTTTCTGAACAGGAAGAGTTTTGTCGGAAGAATAATCAGTCAGAATTATGAAGGTAAGGGGATTGGCAGGGAAATGAACCGGATAATGTATAACACCGGATGGAATGCCGGATTCAGGGTACTTTCAACTATTTCGAAAAACAATAACCTGGTAATGAGATCTCATGCCGGGAATCCTTTTATTGTTATTCTGAAAGAGCTGAAAAACAATTATGTACTTGTTGAGTTTCTGCCAAGAGCACATCAATAAGAAATTTAATACTACTCTATGAAATATAAGCCCGGGCTGAAAAGAGGATTTGATATTGTTGCGTCATTTACGGGATTACTCTTACTATGCCCGTTTTTTCTGATCATCGCCCTGATAATAAAGCTGCAGGACCCCGGTCCTGTTTTCTTCCGCCAGCTACGGACAGGAAGGTACGGGACTCCTTTCGTAATCTTTAAATTCCGCACAATGAAAAGTAACTGTGGAGGAAATACAGTCACTGTTATAGGCGATGGGAGGATTACTACGTCAGGAAGATTCCTGAGAAAATATAAGATTGATGAGTTGTCTGAGTTATGGAATGTGCTGAAAGGGGACATGAGTTTAGTGGGTCCCAGGCCTGATATGCCTGAACTGACAGGAACGCTGACCGGTGATGAAAGATTAATTCTTGAGCTTCGTCCGGGTATAACAGGTCCGGCAACGCTGAAATATGCAAACGAGGAGAAGTTGCTTGCTTCAAAACCAAACCCCAAACAGTTCAATGATGAAGTTCTGTGGCCCGACAAGGTCCGGATTAATCTCGATTATTACCGAAATATCGGGCTGCTGACAGATTTAAAGATTATTTTTAAAACGATTTTCAGAAAGTACCCGGCAGGCGGCTTTGATAATGAAGGGGCTGATGACAGTCCGAATTGATGGTCAGGACTATCATTAGTGTAGTTTTCATACCGTCTCTTAACAGAAATCCTTTGACAATTACAACATGTTGCTATGAAGATTCGCATTCTGCTCAGATCCTTAATCTTTGTCTTAATCGTCCTGGTCTCAGATTGGCTTATCGGGAAAGCAATGGCCTATATTTATGGCAGGTCACATGATATCACCATTTCCAAAATCAGATATACTTTTTATGACAGTGATGAAGATATATTGATACTTGGAAGCTCCAGGGCCCAACATCATTACATTCCTGAGGTACTGGTGAAAGGCACGGGTCTGACAGCATTCAACGGTGGTCTTGGGGGGCAACCGCTCGCATTCTCCTTGGTCCAGTTATCAGAAACGTTTAAAAGGTATAAGCCCAAAGCAGTTATACTGGATGTCACTCCTGATTTCAGATTTGATCATGACTCTGACCCCCGGTTAAAAATTCTGGGTCCGTATTTTAAGACTGACAGTCTGGTAAGGAGTATTTTGCTCGACAACGGGACAAAATTTGAAGGAGTAAAATTCATATCTAAAGTGTATCCCTATAATGGGATGTTAGCTGACCTGGTCCTGGCATGCTTTTACGTCCCTGCCGTGAGTGTGAACGGGTATATAGCCAGTCCCGGGGGATGCGTTGATCCCGACTGGCAAATGAATGAGGACGAACCGGCCTATAACGGAATACCGGCCAAACAGCAACTCTACTTGAAAGCAATTGCAGATCTCTGCAATGAAGAGGAAGTGAAACTATGGATAATTATTTCTCCGCTGTACAATACGACTGAGGGAGAAAAAATGATCAGTGCCGAGGTTGCCGGTTTTGCCAGGGATAACGGCATCGGCTTCCTTGATTTTTCCCGGTCATTGACTGATTACCGCTTCTTCAAGGACCACCTTCATCTTTCAACTGCCGGCGCTGAGGTCTTTACTTCTATGGTAAGGGACTCGTTGTTTCTGCATGACAGTAACCTGGCTTCAGGCTTGTCCGGGGCTACTCTCAATGACATCTGATATAATATTTTGATTCAAAAAGGCGCTGCCGGCACCGGTCCTGTATTACCGGAATAAAGGGATGAAACTGATCCGGAACTTTCTATTTTCTCCATTAATAAGAAAAAACATCGTTACCAGCATCTGGTATTTTGGCGGTTCATTCGTCGGGATGATGATAGCGATCTTTACCCAGCCTGTATTTTCAAGGTACCTTGAACCATGGGATTTTGCGGTGATGGGTTATTTCGCTACGATACAGGGATTTTTCATGCCCTTGTTCAGCCTCAATTTCACTACCTATTACCTGACAAGCTACTGGGATAAGAGCGAGAACTCAGGGAAAGATCTTTCATTCCATCTTAATACCCTTAACCTTGCCAATACTGTTTCAGCTGCAATAGCGCTGCTGTTAATAGTGATTTATTTCAGGATAGCCAGTGTCGGATTCCCTCTCTACCCGTTCACTCTGCTGATTATAATCAACCTGTTCATTGAAAAGTTCAAAGCCTATTATCTGCTGAACTGCAGGTTGAGAAAAATGGGACCGTCATATTTTGTTTTCAGCGTTCTCCATGTATTACTTAATACCAGTCTAGGCTTACTTTTTGTTGTCAGGTATGACTGGGGCGCTGAAGGCAGGATGCTTGGGCAGACTCTGTCAATATTATTACTGGTGGTGTTTGTGGTTCTGAGCTATATTAGGAACAAATCTTTCGCTCCCAGATTAAAACTGAATGTGCCGGCAATAAAAAAAGCAATGAAATTTTGCTGGCCCCTTATCCTGGGGAGCTACCTCTATTTTCCCGTCAGTAATCTGGACAAGTTGCTGCTGGAAAGGATTGGCAATGTGGAAGAGTTTGGCTATTTCAACCTGGGATCCTCAATGGCCGGATATTTCAGTACTTTTTTTATAACTCTTTATATGGCATTCGAGCCTGATCTGTACAGGTTTACAAGTCAGCGCAGGATTAAGGAATACTCGCTTCTCGCAATTCTTTACGTAACGATAATTGTATCGGTGACAGTGATTGCAATACTCTTTTCCGGGCATATTATTTCCTATTTAACAAGCAACAGGTATCCTGAGGCAGCAAAATATTTCAATATCGTTATCATCTCTATGTGTCTGTACAATATTGGCGACATGTTTCAGCAGGTCTTTAATTCGCTGAATAAGACCAGGCTGGTTTTGATACGCAATGCCCTTATGGGGGTCTTTAGCATTTTACTGTATATTTTATTTATAGACAGGATGGAGT
>JBAQCK010000174.1:0-35429 GCA_049294075.1 Bacteroidales bacterium
CTCAACAGCCCTTCCGGCTTCTATTGAGTAAGGATCATCAACTCCCTTCTTCAGGGAATAGAACTTGCCTGCATATCTCACATAAGGTCCGAACCTGCCGATTCCGACAATCATTTCGCTGCCTTCGTGCATTCCGAGCGACCTGGGAAGCCTGAAGAGATTAAGAGCCTCTTCAAGGGTTATGGTTTCAAGGAGATGATCCTTGGCGAGGCTGGCAAACCGGGGTTTTGCTCCGTTTTCGGTATCACCAATCTGTGCCACAGGGCCGAACCTTCCCATTTTTACCGAAACCGGTTCACCGGTTTCGGGATGCGTACCAAGAATTCTTGAACCGGTTTTCCGGATCTTCTTCTCCAGAGCGTTTTCTATAGTTTTATGGAACGGGTTATAGAATTTTTCAAGCATACCCGTCCATTTCAGCTTTCCTTCAGCTATCCTGTCAAATTGTTCCTCTACTTCTGCAGTGAAATTGTAATCGACGATCTCGGGAAAATTCTCGACAAGATAATCACTCACCATCATTCCGATATCCTGGGGAAAAAGCTTTGATTTTTCCTTTCCGGCCACTTCGGTTTTGGCGGTTACTGACAGCTTCCCTTTTGTGAGCGACATTATTTTAATCTGCCGTTTTTCGCCAGGTCTGTCTTCACGCATTACATATCCCCTCTTCTGGATGGTGGAGATTGTAGGGGCATAGGTCGAAGGTCTTCCTATCCCAAGCTCCTCAAGCTTTTTGACAAGGCTTGCTTCAGTGTAGCGGGGAGGAGGAACTGTATATCTCTGGGTTGCTGTAATGGTGTCGTAGAAGAGAGGCATCCCGGTTTTTACAGGAGGGATGATCGATTTTTCATCATCACCGTTTTCACTGTCAGTCGATTCTGTATAGACCTTCAGGAATCCATCAAACTTTACAACCTCTCCTGTTGCTGAGAAAAGAACGGGAGAATTGCTCATTTCAATGGAGATGGTGGTCCTTTCAACTTCGGCATCAGCCATCTGTGAGGCAATCGTCCTTTTCCATATCAGCTCATAAAGCCTCTTTTCATTCTGGTTGCCGGATATTGAAGAAACATCGGGATAGGCCGGCCTGATTGCTTCATGGGCTTCCTGGGCTCCCTTCGATTTTGTCCTGAACTGCCGTGTCTTCGAGTACTTTTCGCCGAATTCCGCCACGATCACCTCGCGCGATTTTGCAAGGGCCAGTTTTGAAAGGTTGGTGGAGTCAGTCCTCATGTAGGTGATCTTTCCTGCTTCGTACAGCTTCTGTGCAACCGCCATTGTCTGTGATACGGAGAACCCGAGCTTCCTGTAGGCTTCCTGCTGGAGCGTTGAAGTGGTGAATGGGGGAGCAGGGGAACGGGTTCCGGGTTTTACGGTCACGCCCGATACTTTGTATTCCGAGGTGCCGCACAGTTCGAGGAACTTCCCGGCTTCTTTCTCATCGGGGAATTTCTTCGCGGCCTCAGCCTTTATAAAACTGTTGTCCGGGGTCCCTTTTTCTGTCCTGAATATCCCGTTTACGCGGAATGACGATTCACTTTTGAAAGCAATGATGTCCCTTTCCCTTTCAACGATCAGCCTTACAGCAACCGACTGAACCCTTCCTGCTGACAATGCAGGCTGAACTTTTTTCCAGAGAACAGGAGATATCTCAAATCCCACAATCCTGTCGAGAATACGCCTTGCCTGCTGTGAATGAACCAGATTCATGTCGACATTCCTTGGATTCGTGATGGCGTTGGTGATGGCATCATGAGTGATCTCATGGAACACTATCCTCCTGGTGGTTTCAAGATCGAGGTTGAGGACACAGGCCAGATGCCATGCAATGGCTTCTCCCTCACGGTCCTCGTCAGATGCTATCCATACAATTTTAGATTCGGCAGCAGCCTTCCTGAGCTCGCTTACAACTTTTGCCTTTTCTTTAGGTATTTCATACTCGGGAGCGAAGTCATTTTCGATATCGATGCCGAGATTCTTCTTCTTAAGATCCCTGATATGCCCGAAACTCGAAACAACCCGGAAATCCTTCCCAAGGTATTTCTCAATGGTTTTGGCCTTGGCCGGCGACTCAACAATTACTAGATTTTCGATCATGCAGGATTGGTTTAGCTCTTTCAAAAAACACGACAAAGTAAATCATTTAGGTCCCAATCTTCAAAATAATCGGTTAAGATTCTTTATTAATTACTATTTTTGGGCAAACTGTTGAAGCTGATGAAAGGTGAATCAACAAACAGGAAATACCTGATCTGGTTCTGGTCGATCTTCGCGATACCATTCATTATTGCAATAATCCTGTTTGTACTCATATCCGGGGGAAAGCTCGGGCCCATGCCGTCGTTCACCGAGCTCGAGAATCCCGAATACAACCTGGCGGCTGAAGTTTACTCCGAGGACGGAGTGCTTCTGGGTAAGATAAGCATCGAAAACCGTACCTGGACCGATTACAAGGATCTTTCACCATATCTCGTCGATGCCCTTATTGCCACTGAAGATATAAGGTATTACAGACATTCGGGAATTGATATCAGAGGGCTTGGCAGAGCTGTCATCCGCACAATAATGCTCGGACAGAACACAGGCGGCGGCAGCACCATAACCCAACAGCTTGCAAAACAGCTCTATCCCCGCGATACGGCAAAGGTTTCAAAAGTTACCAGGCAGATAAGACTTGGCGTATCCAAGTTCAAGGAATGGCAGACGGCAGTGAAACTCGAACGAAGCTACACCAAAGAGGAGATCATTGCCATGTACCTTAATAAATATGACTTCCTCTACCAGGCTATCGGCATCAGGTCGGCGGCAAGGGTCTATTTCAATACCACGCCCGACTCGCTGAAAATTGAAGAGGCTGCTGTGCTGGTTGGAATGCTCAAAAACTCAAGTGCATACAACCCCAGGAAGTATCCCGACAGAATGCTCCGCAGAAGGAATATCGTGTTAAGCCAGATGGCAAAGTACGGATATCTCCATCCGGAGGCGGCTGATTCCCTGAAACTTCTTCCTATCGAACTCGATTTCAACATTGAAGATCATAACACCGGACGGGCAACTTATTTCAGGGAGTATCTGAGGAATATTATGAGAAGACCGGAACCTGACCGTAACAGGTATGAAAGGGAATCATCATACGAGGAGGCTCTCTGGGAGTGGAACAACAACCCGCTTTACGGCTGGTGCAACAAGAACAGGAAACCCGATGGTTCAAATTATGATATTTACAAGGATGGACTGAAAATATATACCACCATAAACTCCCGGATGCAGCAATATGCTGAAGAGGCGGTGGCCGAACACCTGTCACGTGATGTTCAGCCCGGCTTCGTCAGGCGTGCAAAGGGTTTCAGGAACCCTCCCTACTCCAACGATCTTTCAAAAAAACAGGTGGAAGACCTGATAATGAGGTCAGTCAAGGATAGTGAAAGATATATTATGATGAGGGCAAGGGGAGTACCCGAGGATTCCATAATGCTTGCCTTCAACACCTTAGTACCTATGAAGGTGTTTTCGTGGAGAGGAGAGGTTGACACCATCATGACTCCTTATGACTCGGTACGCTATTACAAGTATTTCGTCCGCTCTTCATTTCTTGTAGAGGATCCGCATTCAGGCCATATAAAGGCTTATGTCGGCGGACCGGACTTCAGGTATTTCAAATGGGATGCGGTTACCCAGCAGAGGAAACAGGTGGGAAGCACAATCAAACCCTTCCTGTATACAGTTGCCATGCAGAACGGCTACACTCCATGCGATGAGGTAGAGAATATCCCGCGGTCGTTCGATCTCCCCGGCGACTCGGTGCCATGGATCCCCAGGAGCTCCGGACCTAAGGAATATCACGGCAAAATGGTTACCCTCAAATGGGGGTTGGCCCAGTCCGAAAACTATATCTCGGCATGGGTCATGCAGATGTTCAGGCCTTCGGCTGTTGTCGACCTGATGAAGCGAATGGGTGTCAGAAGCTTCATCGATCCTGTACCCTCAATATTCCTGGGAACCTCGGATATCAAGCTCGAGGAGATGGTGGGCGCCTATTCGACGTATGCCAACAGGGGTGTCTATACCAGACCCTTGTATGTCACCCGCATAGAGGATCAGAACAGAAATGTTGTCTCGAGGTTTACCCAGCAGATTGAAGAGGTCCTCAGCGAGGAACAAGCCTACCTGATGCTCGACCTGCTTCAGGGGGTGGTACAGATAGGTTCCGGAAACAGACTCAGAAGAGAACCCTATGTTTTGCTGAATCAGATAGGAGGCAAAACCGGAACCACCCAGAACAATGCCAATGGATGGTTTATGGGAGTCACCCCGAATCTTGTAGCGGGGGTATGGAGCGGCTGGGAAGACCAGGCAATCCATTTCGAGACGCTCAGCGAAGGACAGGGAGCAGCCATGTCGCTCCCTGTGTTTGGTATCTTCCTTAAAAAGTTATACAACGACCCGCTTTTTGCCGATATGCAGTCGGATGAATTTGAACGTCCCGCCGGCTTCAGCATCGAACTCGATTGCGATAAGGCAAAGGGTGAAAGCTCCAGACGGGGAGGATACGTCAGGGAAAGATATTAATCGGAGTCAGCTGAAGAGCGATCTTACAAGTTCCTCCACCTTGCCGACGGGTTTCACATCGATATCAATTCCTTTCAGCGACAGATTCCTGTGAAACCTGGAGATGTAGATCCTCCTGAATCCCATCTTGGACGCTTCCCTGATCCTCTGCTCCACCCGTGAGACAGGTCTTATCTCACCTGAAAGCCCGATTTCCCCGGAACAGCAGACATCTTTTCCCACAGGGATATCGAGGTTCGACGACAGAACGGAGGTGATCACCGCAAGATCAATTGCCGGATCATCCACTTTTATTCCTCCGGTGATGTTTAGGAACACATCCTTCGCACCCAGCCTGAATCCTGCCCTTTTTTCGAGGACTGCCAGGAGCATGTTAAGCCGGCGGATGTCGAAGCCAGTGGAGCTTCGCTGAGGAGTTCCGTAGACAGCGGT
Organism: Bacteroidales bacterium; assembly: GCA_049294075.1. Lineage (GTDB taxonomy): Bacteria > Bacteroidota > Bacteroidia > Bacteroidales > VadinHA17 > LD21. The sequence continues at coordinate 5,002 of JBAQCK010000174.1, forward strand.
GCTTACCAGAGCCTGGGTCTCTATAAGAAAGGGTCTGATGCCGTCGATGGTTGCGGCTATTGAAATACCGCTCAGCTGATCGTCGTGCTGATTGATGAACATTTCCGAAGGATTGGCCACTTCCCTCAGCCCGTCGCCGGCCATCTCGAATATGGCAAGCTCCGAAGTTGAACCAAACCTGTTCTTCACCGACCTCAGCAGACGGTAAATGTAATTGTTGTCACCCTCGAAGTAGAGAACGACATCCACTATATGTTCCAGTACTTTCGGCCCCGCCAGCGTGCCGTCCTTTGTTATGTGTCCGATCAGAATCACCGGCGTTCCGGTTATCTTCGAATACCTGAGGAGACTGGCTGAACATTCCCTTACCTGCGAAACGGTGCCGGCCGAGGAATCGAGTATCCCTGTATGAATGGTCTGGATAGAATCAACTATTATGAGTTCCGGCTTAATATTGTCTGCCTGGATAAGTATATTCTCGAGGTCGGTCTCGCTGTAAATATAGCAGGCCGGATTTGATTTTTTTATCCTTTTGGCCCTGAGACTTATCTGTTCCTCGCTTTCCTCTCCCGAAACATACAGAACCTTTTTCTCCGCGAGTGCAAGAGCAATCTGCAGTGCAAGTGTCGATTTGCCGACTCCGGGTTCGCCCCCGAGAAGGATAAGCGATCCGGGAACAATTCCGCCTCCAAGCAACCTGTCGAGCTCGGCAACTCCTGTCTTCTGCCTGTTCTGCTCATCCGAACTGACATTAATGAGCAGCTCGGGCTTCTTTTTTACCATCCCCTGAAGATAGGTCCTTTCATGGGGAGAGACCGGAGCAAGGATCTCTTCATGGTAGGTATTCCATTCCTTGCATGCAGGACATTTCCCTATCCATTTCGGGGATTCCGCCCCGCAATTCTGACAAACGAAAACTGTCTTCGGCTTAGCCATTGTTTATTTCTTTATGGTTCTTTCCTGAAAGCATCCAGAACGCCAGGCCTCCAAGCACCAGAACAAGAAGAAGCTGCGATTCGTGGGTCAGAATAGCATAAGCCGATGCATCCTCGATGCTCACCCCTTCAACGAAAGCTATTCCTCTTGAGACGAAATAATGGAAGGCGCCCATGCCTCCCTGAACCGGCGCCGACATGGCCAGACTGCCAATGACAAGGATGAAGAGCGAGTTCCCGAATGACAGGTGTGAGGTGCTTTCGAGACTGAATACCACAACCCAGGTCATCATTGCATAGCTGAACCAGATAAGTATTGTATGAAATATGAATTCCCCTCCTCTTTTAAGCCTGAGAATCGTCCGGAATCCGTTGATCACCCCTTTTGCAATATCGAACATCCTGGAGAAGAACCGGATGGTGCGGAGTCTCTTTTTGTACCTGACAAGAAGGAAAAGAGAAAGCGCTGATAAAAAGATGAGGATTCCCCAGAGTATCCAGGCAGATCCGAACGAGGAAAGCGCCCTTTCCCTGACGGGATCCATGATAGCCTCGTTCAGGTAGTCCCTGATCTTTCTTCCGCTTGTGAAGAACACTCCGAACATGATCACGATCATCGACAAAAAGTCGATGGTCCGTTCAAGGACAACCGTACCGATAAGCTGATCGACAGGTATGTTTTCCTTTTTGCCCAGGGTTACACACCTTGTAATTTCTCCAATCCTTGGAAGTGCAAGGTTTGCCAGGTACCCCGACATCATTGAATGGAATGTGTTCCAGAATCCCGGGTTGTGGCCAAGGGGATTGATGAGTATAATCCACCTGCGAGCTCTGCTTAGATAAGCAATGACCCCGAACAGAACCGCTACAGCCAGCCATTCATAATTTGCACCTACAAGGCTCTTCTTGAGCGATTCAAAATCGACAGTCCTGAATGCAATCCACAGGAGCAGGATGCCGATGGCCAGAAATGCAATGACCTTGGCGGCCTGTATCAGTGTCTTCCTCAAGCTCAGATCAGTTTATTTGTATTCGTATCAGGGAAAATGATCCGCGGCCGGAATTCTTTTGCCTCCTCAAAATCCATTGATGCAAATGACATTATGAGCAGAATGTCGTCAAGCTGAGCTTTTCTGGCAGCAGCCCCGTTGAGGCTTATAATTCCCGAACCTCTCTCTCCTTTTATAACGTAGGTCTCCAGCCTTTCACCGTTGTTGACATTGACGACAAGAACCTTCTCATTCTCTATCAGACCGGCAGCGTCCATAAGATCCTCGTCAATGGCGATGCTTCCCATGTAGTTCAGGTTGGCCTCGGTGACCTTCACCCTGTGGATCTTGGATTTAAGCACTTCAATATGCATTCTGTGAAGTCGATTAGTTGTTACTGTGTGCAAAGTTAATAACCTTTTGATTCACATCACCGGTACTTCAACATTATCTATCAACCTGATGCTCCCGGCTTTTACCGCAACGCATCCGTAATATCGTTTTCCCCTTTCCATTTCAGCTTTAGAGTGCAATGGCTTCAGTTCAACGTCGTCGGCTATTTCATAATATTCGACGCTGAAGCCTCCGGCATTTTCTATTTTCTTTATTACATGTTCCCTGATAGCCGGAATATCGTGATCCATTATCATTCCGGCAGCATCGGAGAGCGCAGAATATATTATTCCGGCCTTTGTCCTGATTTCCGGCTCAAGACGCCGGTTGCGGCTGCTCATTGCAAGCCCGTCAGCCTCCCTGATGATGGGATTGCCGATTATTTCCACCTTGCTGCCCGTTTGTTTAACCATCTCCCTTATCACCGCAAGCTGCTGGAAATCCTTCTGTCCGAAAAAGGCCTTATCCGGTTTCACAATGTCAAATAGCCTGCTGACTACCTGGGCAACCCCGTTGAAGTGCCCCGGCCTGTGGAGCGCTTCCATAACGTTGTCGAGATTCCCGAACCGGAATTCACGGCTGTCCTCCTCCGGATAGATCTCCCTGTCCTCCGGCATGAAGACTAAATCCTTCTCCCTCATCACGCCTCCAAGCATCTCCAGATCGCTTTCCGGAGTGCGGGGGTAATTTTTCAGATCGTTCCTGTCGTTGAACTGGGTTGGATTTACATAGATGCTTACCACAACCACCGGGCAGCTTTCCATCGCGTTCCTTACCAGCGAAAGATGCCCCCGGTGAAGCGCACCCATGGTTGGTACAAACCCGACAGGTGACAATTCTGCCGATCTGAGCGCCATGCGAAGTTTACGAACGGTTCGGACTGTTTCCATTATACAAAGATTTTTTGCAAACCTAAAAGAAAATAAAAGAAATGGTGCCTGGTGGCAGGAAATAAAATAAACACGAATGTCGGTGAAAATGCTTCTCCAATGCGTTGATTATATTGTCATTTTTTATTATTATCTTTGCACTTTGTTACGGAATGGCATATCCAGGAGGGTAAATGGAAAGCAAAAAAGTACTGTTCATCTCGCAGGAGATAACACCCTATTTAAACGAAACCAAGTTATCGAAGATAGGAAGATATCTTCCGCAGGGCATTCAGGAAAGGGGAAAGGAGATCAGGACCTTCATGCCAAGGTACGGAAGTATCAATGAAAGAAGGAACCAGCTTCATGAAGTGATAAGGCTTTCGGGGATGAATCTCATCATCGACGATACCGATCACCCTCTTATTATAAAGGTCGCATCCATCCAATCGGCCCGGATGCAGGTCTACTTTATCGACAATGATGATTATTTCCAGCGTAAACATACGGTAAACGATGCGGCAGGCCGTGAATTCGAGGATAATGACGAACGCGCCCTCTTCTTTGCGCGGGGTGTTATCGAAACGGTTAAGAAACTGAGGTGGGCTCCCGACCTGGTTCATTGCCACGGATGGATGACCTCTCTCGTCCCTGTTTATCTCAGGAGCATATACAACGATGATCCCCTGTTCCATAATTACAAGATCATCTACTCGGTTTACAACAATGATTTCAAAGTTCCCTTCAGAACTAATTTCGCCGATAAGCTGAGATATGACGGGATTGACGGGGAAAGCCTCAAACTGGTTAAAACTCCCGATTTCATAAACGTCTCGAAACTGGCAATAAAATTTTCAGATGCAGTCATCGTGGGAAGCGAGGAGATAAACCCTGAACTGGAAAAACACCTCGCTACAATAGGCAAGCCGGTGCTTCCATTCCAGGACGAATCGGTATACCTTGATGCCTACAATGATTTTTATGATATGATACTCTCCTGAGTATCTTTCGTGTCTTATCTGTTTTTCTGCAATATTTACTTAATTTTCTTCGTTTTTTTAGCTAACAGGAACGAGAGTCAGTTCTTGTTTTAACAATCAAAAACTGAAGCATATGTGTGGAATAGTAGGCTACATAGGGTCTAAACCGGCAAGAGAGATAGTAATTAAAGGCTTGAAACTTCTTGAATACCGGGGTTACGACTCCGCTGGTATGGCCATCGTAAACGGCGAAACAAGGATCTTCAAATGCAAGGGAAGGGTGGAGGACCTTGAAAAATTGATAAGCAACACCGATTTTAACGGAACCATGGGAATGGGCCATACACGCTGGGCCACCCACGGCGAACCCAATGAGCTCAATGCTCATCCCCAGATATCCCATAAGGGAAACTTCATAGTTGTTCATAACGGGATCATCGAGAATTACGCCCTCATCAAGAAACATTTGCAGGGAAAAGGAATTCAGTTCAGCAGTCAGACCGACACCGAGGTTCTTGCAAACCTTATCGAGCACCTTTATGACGAGGGCAACCTTACCGCGGAAGAAGCCATAACCCTGGCTCTAAACAGAGTTGAAGGGGCTTACGGACTGGTTATAATATGTACCAGGGAGACTGACAGGCTGTTTGCTGCACGAAAGGGGAGTCCGCTGGTTATAGGCGTCGGCGAAGGGGAAAACTTCATTGCCTCCGATGCGACTCCCATAGTCGAATACACTTCACGGGTTATATATCTGAAAGACGATGATATAGCCATCATTAAGAAGGATGAGCTCGTACTTAAGACAATCCGCCCTAAAAACATTGAACCCGAAGTGAAGGAGGTTGACCTGAAAATCGGTGAGATTGACAAGGAAGGCTTTGCACATTTTATGCTCAAGGAGATATTTGAACAACCAAGAGCGATTCACGATACCTTCAGGGGAAGGGTTCTGCCCGATCACAGCGGAATAATGCTGGGAGGGCTTCACAATGAACTGGAGTCCATCTCGAAAGCTGAAAAGGTAATAATTGTTGCATGCGGCACTTCTTACCATGCAGGATTGCTCGGGGAGTACATTTTCGAGGAATATACCCGTATCCCGGTTGAGGTTGAATATGCATCGGAGTTCCGTTACAGGGACCCGATAATAAAAAGCGGCGACATAGTGATTGCTATAAGCCAGAGCGGTGAGACCGCCGACACCCTGGCTGCAATTAAAATTGCAAGGGAAAAGGGGGCTAAAGTGATTGGTATATGCAACGTTGTCGGATCAAGTATTCCCCGCGAAACCGATGCCGGTGTTTATACACATGCAGGCCCCGAGATCGGAGTGGCATCAACAAAGGCATTCACCACTCAGGTGACCGTCCTTGCAATGATGGCCTTTGAAATCGGATTCCTGAGAGGCACCATCAGCAGCGAAAGCTATAAGGAACTTATTGATGAACTGGTCTCGTTACCGGAAAAGATAGAAAAGGCTCTTCAGGTTAACGACCAGGCTCTTGAGCTCGCGAAGATATACCAGAACAAGCGCAACGCGCTTTACCTTGGCAGAGGTTATCTTTTCCCGGTGGCTCTCGAAGGCGCCCTGAAGCTTAAGGAAATATCATATATCCACGCGGAAGGCTATCCTGCCGCCGAGATGAAACACGGCCCTATTGCCCTGATTGACGAAGATATGCCTGTGGTCGTTGTTGCAACAAAGGATGATACCTATGACAAGATAGTGAGCAACATCCAGGAGATAAAGGCAAGAAAGGGAAGCGTGCTGGCAATAGTGACCGAGGGAGATGAACTTATCAGGAAGATGGCCGACTATGTGCTTGAAGTCCCTGATACCCTGCCGCCCTTCTCGGGAATCCTTGCAGTGATCCCGCTTCAGTTGCTGTCGTACCATATTGCAGTGCTCAGAGGCTGCAATGTAGACCAGCCACGAAACCTTGCGAAATCGGTCACGGTTGAATAACAGAAAACACTCCCTCATATGAAGTCCACAATCAAATACAGGAAACTGACAAAAGAAGATATAGTCAGCCTGACGCGTAACGGATGCAGCAGCGAAGACTGGTCCGGGATTCAGGTAGCTGAGGGGTTCGATCCTTCGAGATATGTCAATGTTACCTTTTCGGGTAATATAAAGCTGGGCCGACTGAACGGCACACATACAGATGAATCGGGTGTAAGGATCAGATCGGGCATAACCAATGCCCATATACACAACTGCGATATCGGATCGAATGTAGTGATCTGCAATATAGGCGATTACATCGCTAACTGCCGGATAGGTGATAATGTAGTGATAAAGAATTGCAGTAAGATACATACCGAGGGGACTTCAACGTTCGGCAACGGGACCAAAGTGGCAGTGCTTAATGAAACCGGAGGGAGAACCGTAAGGATATGGGACAAACTTTCAGCCCATGAGGCTTACATAATCGCCCTTTACCGCCACAGGTACAAAGCGATCGTGAATATGGAAAAAATGGTTTCCGACTATTCCGAGTCGGTCCGGTCCGACAGGTGTGTGATAGGAGACGGCTCAACAATTGTCAGCTGCCGCAATATAAGAAATGTGAGGATAGGCCCCCACAGCAGGATCGACGGAGCCATAAGCCTGGATGAGGGTTCGATAAACAGCTGCATTGAAGATCCGGTATTTATAGGCCCCGGAGTGATAATGGAGCATTTCATTGTCTGCTCGGGGTCGATCGTGACCGAATCAACCCTGGTCGACAAGTGCTTTATTGGCCAGGGCTGTGTTCTCGGCAAACACTATTCCGCTGAAAATTCATTGTTCTTTGCGAACTGCGGCGGATATCACGGTGAGGCCTGTTCTATTTTCGCCGGGCCCTACACTGTTACCCACCATAAATCAACTCTCCTTATTGCAGGGATATTTTCATTCATGAATGCCGGCAGCGGTTCGAACCAGAGCAACCATATGTACAAGCTCGGACCGATACACCAGGGCATCATGGAAAGAGGTTCAAAGACAACAAGCGATTCATACGTGCTCTGGCCTGCCCGTATAGGTCCATACACCCTCGTCATGGGCCGTCATTACAAGAACATGGATACTTCATCACTTCCCTTCTCCTACCTCATTGAGAGCAATGATGAAAGCATTCTCGTTCCGGGCATAAACCTGAGAAGCGTCGGGACCATAAGGGATGCCCAGAAATGGCCGCTGCGCGACCGGCGAAAGGATCCGGTTAAACTCGATCAGGTGAACTTCAACCTGCTGAGTCCTTATACTATTAGAAAGATGTTCGAGGGAAGGGAACTCCTCCGGAAACTCAAGTCGGTGTCGGGACCCGTTTCGGGTTCCTATTCCTACAACAATATGGTGATCAGGGGCGATTCCCTTGAAAGGGGAATCCAGATGTACCAGACAGGGATTAATAAGTTCCTGGGTAATTCGCTTATAAAACGGCTTGAGAAGACTGAATTCACGTCCAGCAGTGAACTTCAGAAACGGCTTAAACCCGATAATTCCATGGGTAAAGGCGAATGGGTCGACCTGGCCGGCCTCATAGCTCCGGTAAAGTCTGTAAGCAAGCTGCTCGACGACATTGAAAACGGGGTGATCAGCACAATAGGCGGAGTGGCAGAGGCTTTCGTCAGGATGCATGAATCATACTACAAGTGGGAGTGGACCTGGGCATGTGAAAGGATTGAACAGGAGGAGGGCAAGCCGGTAAAGGAATTTACCGCGGCCGACATAATAAGGATCACTGAAAGATGGAAGAAGAGTGTGATCGACCTTGACAAATTGCTCTATGAGGATGCAAGAAAGGAATTCACTCTGTCGTCAATGACTGGTTTCGGGATCGACGGCGGTGAGGAGATCAAGAAACTCGATTTTGAACAGGTAAGGGGAGCCTTTGAATCAAACGGGGTTGTGGCCGCCATACAGGATCACATAAAGCAGAAAGATGCTCTTGGTAACGAACTGATAGAAAGGATGTCGAGGATTAAAAGCTGACCTGTCTTCCCGAGTACATCTTCTCGTAATATTTCTCATAGTCTCCCGACAAGATTCCCGAGAGCCACTTATCGTTTGACAGATACCAGTCAACCGTCTTTTCAATCCCTTTTGAGAATTCCGGTATGGGTGACCACCCCAGCTCCGAACGGATCTTTGATGAATCAATTGCATATCTCAGATCATGGCCGGGACGATCCTTAACAAAGGTGATAAGCTTTTCCGAAGCGCCTTCCGGTCTTCCAAGCTTCCTGTCGAGGATCCTGCAAAGAAGCCTTATCAGATCAATATTCTTCCATTCATTATTACCGCCAATATTATAGGTTTCTCCTGCCTTCCCCTTGTTGAAGATAAGGTCGATAGCCGCGGCGTGGTCCTCGACATATAGCCAGTCGCGCACATTTTCTCCCTTCCCGTAAACCGGTATGGGCCTGTTGTTCCTTATGTTGTTTATTACAAGCGGGATCAGCTTTTCGGGGAACTGGTTGGGGCCGTAATTGTTTGAGCAGTTTGAAATAACAACGGGCAGTCCGAAGGTGTGACCGTAAGCCCTTACCATGTGGTCGGAACCGGCTTTTGAAGCTGAATACGGGCTTTTTGGATCGTAAGAGGTCTTTTCTGTGAACTTCCCCTCGTCGCCAAGCGATCCGTAAACTTCATCGGTCGAGATGTGGTAGAAAAGCCTTCCTTCCATTCTTCCCTTCCATGAGGCCAGCGCCGCGTTGAGGAGATTTACAGTTCCCACTATGTTTGTAAAGACAAAATCATCGGGAGCGGTGATCGACCTGTCGACATGCGATTCAGCGGCAAGGTGAATAACACCGTTAAAGTCATACTTCCGGAAGAGATCCAGCACCGCCTGCTTGTTGACGATGTCGATCCTTTCGAAGACATAGTTCCCGCAATTCCCGATATCGGTCAGGTTCCCGAGGTTCCCGGCATAGGTGAGTTTATCTGCATTGACAATCCGGTATCCGGGATATTCCCTTACAAAACGCCTTACAACATGCGAGCCTATGAAACCTGCTCCTCCTGTAATAAGAAGTGTCCTTGATGCTTCCATTTTATTGGTTTTTTCTGATGGCCTTCTCCCATTCCCAGGCAGTTCTCATTGCATCATCGAGGGTGCTTCTGGTCTTCCACCCGAGTTCCCTGTTTGCCAGCGACGGGTCTGCCCATATCTTCCCGATGTCGCCTTCCCTTCTTCCTGTGATCTTATAGTTCAGTCTGATGCCTGAAACACGCTCAAACGATTCAATGGCCTCAAGCACCGAAACACCAGTGCCGGTGCCCAGGTTGAATACCTCATAGGCAGCCTTGTTCTTTTTCTCAAGAAGCCTCCTGATGGCAGTTACATGAGCTTTAGCCAGGTCGACGACGTGGAGGTAATCCCTGATGCATGAACCATCAGGTGTGTCATAATCATTGCCGAAAACCTTCAGTTCCTTCCTTAATCCGTAGGCGGTCTGGGTTATGAAGGGGACAAGATTTTCCGGAACACCTCTGGGAAGCTCACCGATAAGGGCTGAAGGATGTGCTCCGATGGGGTTGAAATACCTGAGCGAAATTGCATTAAGGTTTTCACTTGCCCCGACTGTGTCGCGTATGATCTCTTCCCCGATCTGCTTTGTGTTCCCATAGGGCGAGGTTGCAGGCTTCACAGCAGAATCCTCGGCAACCGGAAGCTTGTCGGGCTGTCCGTAAACCGTGCATGATGAAGAGAAAACGAAATTAGGAATTCCTATTTTCTTCATGACATCAAGCAGGTTCATTAGCGATACCAGATTGTTGCGGTAGTATTCAAGAGGCTTGTGAACCGATTCCCCGACAGCCTTGTATGCCGCAAAATGTATTATGCCAGCTATATCATTGTTATCAGCGAAATAATCATCCAGCTTTTCACGGTCGGTGAGATCAAACACTGCAAGCGATGGCCTTACACCCGTTATTGCCTCTATACGGTCGACAACCTGTGCCTCCGAATTGTAAAGGTTGTCGATTATGGTAACTTCAAATCCTTCTCCGATAAGTTCAACAGTAGTGTGGGAACCAATGTATCCGGTTCCCCCGGTAACAAGTATTTTGTTTTTCTTCATGCTCTGTTCTGAATGAGTTATCTTTTATCTGCATGCCTGAGCATCGGGTGATAGTCACCGACAAATCCGACAGGATTTGAGTTTCTTATTGTAAAGGCTGTTATCACCGACTGCTTCGCATCGTTGAGCCCGAATCCCTTTCCGGCCAGTATTTCATTGTAAGAGGTTGTGTGCAGTTCTCCGAAACCTTCGCTGAACTCAATCTCCTCGCCCTCAACGGTGATCGACCTGTAAGTTCTTTTACCCGCTTCCCTTGCTGATGCGGGAAGGTCATCGGCATCAATACTCAGAAACCATCTTACCCTTGCATTCTCAAGTTCGAGATATCCGCCCGCCTTGTTGGGCTGCGACAGATGAACAATGTTCTTGGTGGTGTCGCCAAAGATCCATCCGAGCATGTCGAAAAAATGGATGCCGATGTTGGTGGCTACGCCTCCCGATTTCTGAACATCACCTTTCCACGATATATAATACCAGTTGCCCCTGCTTGTTATATATGTGAGATCAATATCATAAATCTTGTCCTTCGGACCTTTCCTTATCTTTTCCCTGAGGGCGATTATCGCAGGATGAAGCCTAAGCTGAAGTATTGTATATATCTTCCGGCCTGTTTCATTTTCTATTTCCTGAAGGGCCTCCACGTTCCAGGGGTTAAGAACTATCGGCTTTTCGCAGATTGCTTCGGCCTGATGCCTGAGTGCAAACCTGATATGCGAGTCGTGAAGGTAATTGGGCGAACAGATGCTCACATAGTCTATTTTTGTTCCCATTCTCTTCAGTTTGTCGAAATGCCTGTCGAACCTTTCAAATTCGACGAAGAAGTCACTATGGGGAAAATAACTGTCAAGTAAACCCACACTGTCAAACTTATCGAGGCTGGCAAAAAGATTATTCCCGGTGTCCTTGATTGCTTTCAGGTGACGCACCGCAATATACCCCGCCACACCTATCAGACCGAAATTCTTCGGATTGGATTCCATAATATCTCAATTAACAATAAATTACCTACTCTGTTATTTTGTTAACAATACCGTCCTTCAACGAATACTTCTCACCGCTTTCATGACACACTGCTAAGCCTCCGGCGTCGAAATGAAGCTTATGGCCGTATTCGCTCATCCATCCTGTCTGTCGTGCAGGGTTACCCACAACCAGGGCGTAGGGCTTCACATCCCTGGTAACCACAGCTCCGGCCCCGATAAAGGCAAACCTGCCAATCCTGTGGCCGCATACTATGGTTGAGTTGGCCCCGATGGTGGCTCCTTTCTCAACTATGGTTTCTGCATACTGATTCTTCCTGTTAACCGCGCTTCGTGGATTCATTACATTGGTGAAAACCATCGACGGCCCCAGAAAGACATCATCTTCACAGATAACGCCCGTGTAGACCGATACATTGTTCTGAACCTTGACGTTGCGCCCGAGTTTCACTCCCGGGGAAATAACCACATTCTGTCCAATATTACAGTTTTCACCTATCTCCGAGCCGGTCATGATATGGCTGAAATGCCATATTCTGGTTCCTTTTCCGATGCTCACCCCATCGTCAACGACAGCCGTTTCATGAGCGAAATATTCCTTTTCCATTATTTGTGCTTTTCAAAGAATTCAATGATGGTTCCCGTAATATGCTCAAGCTGGTCCTGTTCCATTTCAGTATGGACAGGCAGAGAAAGGACTTCCCTGCATAATGATGTTGTAACCGGGAAATCATTTTCCCCGTAGCCGAGGTAGTGGTAGGCTTCCTGCATGTGCAGCGGTCCGGGGTAATAAACCATTGCAGGTATGCTGTTTTCCTGAAGATATTTTTTCAGTTCATCCCTCAGCCCGTTCTTCACCCTGATGGTGTACTGATGAAAGATATGCGTCGAGTGTGCCTCTCGCGCAGGGATCACAATCTGACTGCAGCCTGACAATGCCCTGTCGTAAAAAGCGGCAACTTCCTGCCGGGCCCGGTTGAAGCTGTCGAGATGCTTCAGCTTGACCCTCAGTATCTCAGCCTGAATGGTATCGAGCCTTGAATTGATACCGATATCGTTATAATGATAGCGCACTTTCATTCCGTGGTTTGCAATGCTCCGTATCTTCCTGGCCAGATCATCATCGTCGGTGTAAACTGCTCCTCCGTCGCCGTAACAGCCGAGGTTCTTCGAAGGGAAAAATGATGTGGTCCCTGCATTGCCTATTGTCCCTGCCTTCTTTTTTGTTCCGTCGGGGAACAGATAATCGCTTCCGGTTGCCTGGGCGGCATCTTCTATCACAAGCAGATTGTGACGGGCGGCAAGCTTCATTATCCCTTCCATGTCGGCACACTGGCCGAACAGATGAACCGGAACTATCGCCCTCGTTTTCTCAGTGATGGCTTTGGCAATACCTTCAACGGAAATATTGAAGGTGCCGGGATCGGGTTCGACAATGACCGGCTTCATCCCAAGAAGCGCCACCGTCTCGAGAGTTGCTATAAAGGTGAAATTGGTGGTGATCACCTCGTCTCCCGGCTTCAGTCCAAGTGACATCATCGCTATCCGCAGGGCATCCGTACCGTTGGCGCACGATATCACATTCTTCACGCCAAGGTATTCCTGCAGCTCCTCCTCGAAGAGCTTCACCCCGGGACCCTTTATGAAAGCTGATGAGTTGATTACCGAGAAGATTGCATTGTCAATATCCGGCCTGAGCCTCTCATACTGGGCAAGCAGGTCAACCATCTGGATCTCTCTCATGAGAAATGAAAATATTAGGCTACGAATATAATGTTTTTAACCGTAAATATTATTTGATGCAGCTCCCTGATATCGTTATCAGGCTTCCTTACAGGATGATAAAAACGTGTTCTTAAAATGTTAATAACATGACCTTGTTTTTTTAGGGAAACCCTCCCTTATGACCTTATTTTGTTGGCAGTTAAGGAGACCATATTTTGGATATCAAAGCTTTCATCAGGGAATTGTTGTTCAGTCACGATTGCGTCATTGTACCGGGCTTCGGAGGATTTATTGGTAATTTTACTCCTGCCCGGCTCGATCAAAAGACCGGAGTATTCTATCCCCCTCTCAAGCAGATCTCCTTTAACAGGAACCTGAATAATAACGACGGTCTGCTGATTGGCAGGATTTCAATGGTGACAGGTCTCAATTATGCTGATTCGCGACGACTGGTCGAGGAGTTTGCCGATGATATCAGGACAAAGCTCGCATCAGGAAAGCAGGTGGTTTTTGACCATATCGGCACTTTTTCCAATAACCACGAGAATAATGTTCAGTTTGAACCTGAACCCGGTATAAATTACTATCCCGGTTCTTTCGGGCTTGAACCGTTCCAGTGGAATCCCCCGAAGGAATACGATGTAAGGAAAAAAGTGGCAGGACGGATTATTAAAGAGCCGGTCAGGCTAAACCCCGGAAGGAAGAACCTGTGGAGGGCCGCAATCCTCATTCCGGTTCTCGCCCTGCTTATTGCAGTACCATTCAGAACAAACATCTTCCGTCCGGGTGTCGAAGCCACATCCCTCAACCCCCTGGTAACGGCGGAATTTGAAAACAACAGAAGGGCCATTGAAGAGGAGATCAAAGCTGAACCTGCAGCAGAAATTCAGCAGTCCGCATCTGAAATACCCGAACCTGCTGCTGAAATACCGGTTATCGATGAATACAAACCAGTACCGGTCAGGGGCATCAGGTATTCAATAATAACTGGCAGCTTCAAATCGGAGGAAAATGCGCTTTCCCATATCAGTGAACTGAAAGCCGAAGGTTACAAACCGCAAATGCAACAGGCGGCAAACGGCTTCATCAGAGTGACGGCCATGACATGCAGCAGCAAGGAACAGGCTGTTCAGACTCGCGACAGTATTTCCGGGAAATTCCCCGGAGCCTGGGTCACCGTAGTTAAATAATCTATTTGATAGTGCTCCCGTTACTCACGGGTTCCACCGGGGTAACCATCACAAGCTTTCCGTCCTTGTCTTCAGCCATCAGGATCATCCCTTTCGATTCTATTCCTTTTATCTTCCTGGGTTCGAGATTTGCCACAATGGATATCTGCTTCCCGATTATTGCCGCGGGTTCATAATACTCGGCAATTCCCGATACTATCGTCCTGACATCCAGACCTGTGTCAATCTTAAGCCTGAGAAGCTTGGTGGTCTTGGGAACTTTTTCGGCTTCAAGGATGGTGGCTGTCCTGATATCTATTTTACTGAAATCATCAAATGTAAGGGGATCCTTGGCCGGGTTTACCTGAGATGTTGCAGCCTCGTTGGATTTTTTTGACGCTGCCAGTTTATTTATCTGCTTTTCAATCTCGCCGTCCTCAATCTTTTCGAACAGCAGACCTGGTTCTGCGATACGGTGTCCGGCAGGAAGAAGATCATCCCTTCCGGCATCATCCCATGACTTCAATGTGAGGTTTATCCATCTTCTGAGAGTCTCCATCGAGAACGGCAGGAAAGGCTCGAGAACAATTGTAAGATTTGCAGTGATCTGAAGGGAGATATTCATTATAGTCTTTACCCTCCCAGGATCGCCTGAGGCCAGCTTCCAGGGTTCGGAATCGGCAAGATACTTGTTTCCAAGCCTTGCAAGATTCATCGCCTCCCGGAGTGCTTCCCTGAAACGATACAATTCAAGGCTCGATTCCACATTCTCCCGGATCTTTGTTATTTCACTGAGAACAGCCTTGTCAGCTTCGGTGGTTTCACCCCGTTCCGGAACCTGCCCGTCATAATACTTGCCTGTCAATACCAGCGTACGGTTCACAAAATTACCGAGTATTGCCACCAGTTCATTGTTGTTGCGCGCCTGGAAATCCTTCCATGTGAAGTCATTGTCTTTTGTTTCCGGGGCATTGGAGCAGAGAGTGTATCTCAGGACATCCTGCTTGCCGGGGAAATCCTCGAGGTATTCGTGAAGCCATACAGCCCAGTTCCTCGAGGTCGATATCTTTTCATTCTCGAGGTTGAGGAACTCGTTTGCCGGGACGTTGTCGGGCAGTATATATGATCCTTCAGCCCTGAGCATCGACGGGAAAATTATGCAATGAAATACGATGTTGTCCTTCCCGATGAAGTGCACCATTTTTGTCTCCGGATCCTTCCAGTACTTTTCCCAGTCGGGAGTCAGCTCACGGGTTGCAGAGATATATCCTATCGGTGCATCGAACCATACATACAGAACCTTTCCTTCGGCGCCTTCGACCGGCACCGGCACTCCCCAGTCGAGGTCGCGGCTTACAGCTCTCGGCTGGAGGCCCTGATCGATCCACGACTTGCACTGCCCGTAAACATTGGTCTTCCATTCCTTATGTTCCTCCAGTATCCATTTCCTCAGCCATCCTTCATACCTGTCGAGCGGCAGGTACCAGTGGAGCGTCTCCCTCAATACCGGCTTGCTTCCGCTTATTGTGGAATGCGGATTGATAAGGTCGTTGGGACTGAGCGACGTTCCGCACTTCTCGCACTGATCGCCATAGGCATTCTCATTTCCGCAGTGAGGACAGGTCCCGACAATATACCTGTCGGCCAGAAAACAGCCGGCTTCCTCATCATAATATTGTTCGCTTGTTTTTTCAATGAATTCTCCCTTCCTGTAAAGGGTAAGGAAAAAGTCAGACGCTGTTTCGTAATGTATCTTGTTTGAAGTACGCGAATAGATGTCAAAAGCGATCCCGAAATCCTCGAATGCCTTCTTGTTGATTGCATGATAGCGGTCAACAACTTCCTGGGGTGTGATCCCTTCATTCCTGGCCTTGAGGGTTATCGGAACCCCGTGTTCATCTGATCCGCAGATCGATATCACATCAACGCCCTTCATCCTCAGATACCTCGTATAAATGTCGGATGGAACATAAACTCCGGCAAGGTGGCCAATATGCAAGGGCCCGTTGGCATAGGGCAGGGCCGAGGTTATCAGATATCTCTTGTAATTCTTCATCGTCATCAGAGAATGGTAATTTTATAAAAACCCCAAAGATAATGTTTATTCAGGCAGTTGTAATGATTGACCAGATGGATTATTTTTACGGGATATAAGCCGTCAGATGTCAGTGAAAAAAATCCAGCCGCCCTTCCTGAAAAAAGGCGATGAAGTGGCAATCATTTCCCCGTCGTGGGCAATAACCGAGGACAGGATCAGTCATACCGTGACTTTCCTTGAGGGATGGGGACTGAAGGTCAGGACCGGCAGCAATGTCCTGAAAAAGTCGGGACCCTTTGCCGGCACTGACGACGAACGGCTGGCCGATCTCACGGAGATGACAGGTGATCGTAATATCAGGGCTGTATTCTGTTCAAGGGGAGGATACGGGCTTTCAAGGATTATCGACCGGATCGATTTCTCACCCCTTGCTGAATCTCCGAAATGGTATGTTGGATTCAGCGATGTCACAGTGCTTCACCTTTGGCTTAACGAGGTCTGCGGAATAATGTCGGTGCACGGGGAAATGCCTCTGAATTTTCAGGATCCCGAAAAGACACCGGCTTCTTTTGAAACCCTTCACGATGCCTTGTTTGGCAACTATAAACCTGTTTCGTGGAAAGGTAAGGTTATGCGTCCCTCTGTGGTTTCGGGGGAGGTGACGGGAGGAAACCTGACACTGGTATTCAGCCTGGCCGGAACAAGAGCCATGCCCGACACAAGAGGGAAGATACTTTTTATTGAGGATGTCGGCGAATATTACTACCATCTCGACCGGATGATGATGTCACTGAGGCTTGCAGGGAAGCTTGAAGGTCTTTCGGCGCTTCTTGTAGGAGGTTTGACCAGAATGCACCATACTTCGGTGAGGTGGGGCAAAAGTGCTCAGACGACAATTGCTGAAGCAGTGGAGGGATACAACTATCCTGTTTTCTTTGGTTTTCCCGCAGGCCACGTAAAGGATAACAGGGCATTTTATACCGGATGCCATGCTACAATCACACCTGATGGCGACAGAACAATTCTAACTTACGATTTATAATCAGAATGCCGAGATAAGGAGATCCAGATCCTTCGAGATTGTTCCGAATTTCTGCCCCAGCGTCTCATTGGTAAGTATTCCGTTGAAGAGGTAGACTCCGTTACGCATTCCCCTGTCATTTTTAAGCAGATGCGTGATGCCTCCCGCCTCGGCTATCTCCTTGAAAAGCGGATTGAAGATATTGCTCAGGGCAATCGAAGCAGTGCGTGCCACTCTCGACGGGAGGTTCCATGCCGAGAAATGAACCACGCCATGCTTTTCATAAACCGGGTCTCTCAAAGCCCTGCACTCGGTGGTCTCTATGCATCCGCCCCTGTCGATGCTCAGATCGATTATAACCGAACCTTTCTTCATGGTCTTTACCATTTCCTCGGTAATGTAATACCACGGGCGAAGATTTTCGAGCTCAATGGCCCCGATGAGGACATCGGCCGACCGGATCGCCTTCTTGAGTACCTGCGGATGGAACACCGATGTCTGAAGTCTCTGGTTTATAAGGTTCTGGAAATGCCTGAGGTTGTGAAGCGACTGATCGAATATCTTTACCTGCGAACCAAGGCCGAGCGCTGCTCTTGCAGCATATTCCCCGGCAGTGTTGGCGCCGATTATCACTACATCGGTTGGCGTTACACCCGTAATTCCGCCGAGAAGCACGCCCTTGCCGCCGTGATGATTGCTGAGATAATCGGATGCAATCAGAACCGAAGTCACCCCGCTTATCTCGCTCATCGATTCCATAACCGGCATAACCCCGTTGCTGTCCCTTATCTTTTCAAGCGCTATCGCCGTCACCTTTTTCCTCATAAGCTTGGCGAGAGTCTCCTCGTTAAGCTGCAGTACATTCAGGAACGACATCACTATCTGATTGCCCCTCAGGTAGTCAACCTCCTGATTCGTGAAAGGTGCCACCTTTATAACGGCATCAGCGCTGAACACCCTTGCAGGCGATTCGGTTATCAGTGCCCCGTTCTCGGCGTAATCCTTGTCGGAATAATTTGCCCCTGCCCCGGCTCCCTTCTGAAGTATCACCTCGTTCCCGCCTTCAACCAGCTGGTTGACAGCCTCGGGAGTCAGAGCCACCCGCTTTTCATCATTCTTCTTGTCATTCGGGATCCCTATCGAGATCTTTTTACGCTTTATCGCCGTATCGAGCTGTTCTTCCTGTGGAAGCAGTGAGGCATTGCTGAATCCATGACTGCCGTTTTTTGCCTTCTCGTTCATTTAAGGAATAGTGTTATCACTTCAAATTTAAAAAAAAATGCATTACAGAGCCAAAGATCACGAAATGTCGACAATCCTCTCTTCCCCATCGCCGACAGTGATCCGGACATTTAAAGTGTCGCGAGGAAGTATATCCCCGATAAGTTCGGGCCATTCCATAAGGCAGTACGATCCGCTGGCGAAATATTCCTCCATTCCGAAGTCAAATACCTCTTCTGGCTTCTTAATCCTGTAAAAGTCAATATGATAAATTGTTTCTCCTTCATGGGTCCTGTACTCATTGATCATGGTGAAAGTAGGACTGGTTGCAATGTCCCCGGCACCCAGTTCCCTGCAGATGGCCTTGATGATTGTCGTTTTGCCTGCACCCATGGGACCGTAAAAGGCAAGGTGCCTTTTCTCCGATGCATGAGCGATTATTTTCCTGGCGGCTGAGGATAGATGCTTTTTATCTTTGATAAGTATTCTCATCCCCGTCGCATTTGTAAGTCAGGAAACAGGTTCAAGGAGAGCAATGGGAAGGAGTATTTCCTGCATCGATACGCCTCCGTGCTGGAAAGTGTCCTTGTAATAGCCTGCATAGTAGTTGAAATTGTTCTGGTAGACCAGGTAATCCTTGTTGAGGGCGAAAATGTATTTTGATGTGATATTGGTCTTCGGAAGCCCGGCTTTCTCAGGGTATTTGAGTTCGAATACCTGCCGCGGATTGTAATCGAGATTTCGTCCCATTTTATACCGGAGGTTCGATGATGTCTTCCTGTCGCCAACAACCTTAATCGGATTCTGAACCCTGATGGTCCCGTGATCGGTGCTGAATATGATCTTCACCTGTTGGGATGAAAGGGCAGTAAGAAGTTCATATAGAGGAGAATGAATAAACCATGAGCGGGTGAGGCTTCTGTATGCCTTCTCATCATTGGCAAGGTCCTTTATGAGACCTATCTCCGTCCTGGCATGTGAAAGCATGTCGACGAAATTGTAAATCAGGATATTTATGTCGTTGTCAAGAAGCTGCCTTATCTTCTCATTTACCTTCCTCCCGTCCTGGTTGCTTATTATTTTGTTGTACGACCATTTGTACTTTAAGCCTTTTCTGGCAAGCTGATATTTAAACAGTTCTTCTTCAAAATTGTTCTTCCCCTCCTCCTCGTCGTCCTCCACCCAGAACTCGGGAAGTATTGCAGCTATTGCCGAAGGCATCAGTCCCGAAAAGATTGCATTCCGGCTGTACTGTGTTGCGGTGGGAAGTATGCTGAAATAGATGTCTTCTTCAATAACCCTGTATATGCCGGCAAGCTCCGACGCGATCATCTTCCACTGGTCAAACCTGAGGTTGTCGATAAGTATGAAAAAGACCGGCCTGCCCTGATTGACGTGCGGAAATATCTTCTTTGAGAAAAGGGACGGTGACAATACCGGCCTGTCCTGGGCATCACTATCGAGCCACGATTGATAATTGCATGTAATGTATTTTACAAATGCATTGTTCGCATCATTCTCCTGCATCCTGAGAATGCCGGCCATTCCCGGATCGGTCGATTTCTCAAGTTCCGATTCCCAGAATGTGATTTTCCTGTAGAGCTCGGTCCAGTCGGTATGACTGCGGGCCGCGGAAATCAGATTTCCAATTGTGCCGAATTCCTGCCTGTAATTGGTTGTGGTTTTTTCGGTCACCAGCCTCCGTTGTTCAGTGATCCTTTTGACTACAAGCAGGAGCTGATTCGGCTTCACCGGTTTGATCAGATAATCTGCCATCTCCGAACCGATCGCTGCCTCCATGATACCTTCCTCCTCATTCTTGGTTATCATCACAACAGGAAGGTCGTTCTTTATCTCCTTTACAAGTCTCAGGGTCTCAAGGCCGCTCAGGCCGGGCATGCTTTCGTCAAGAAATATCAGATCGTAGGGATTATGGCGAACAAGATCAACTGTGTCAATGCCATTCGTGCAGGTGTCAATTTCATATCCCTTCTCACGCAGGAACAGCACATGTGCCTTCAGAACCTCAATTTCGTCATCGGTCCATAAAATTCTGATCTTTCTCATCTCTGATTTTAAATTCAGAATGTAAAATTACCGATTCTTTTGGCCTTTAAGGTAATTTTCGTTAAAGAAAAGAAAATATCGTTCCGGATTTTTATCCTCATCAAGCGATTTAAAGTTGCCTTCATTGATGAGGAACTTCATTATACGGGCACCTGTGGTGTTTCTGATTATCTTTTCAGGATCGGCTGAATTATAATAATCCCAGGCCGCTGAATTGTCAGCAAAACCCGAAACGGTTATCCTGATGTACTTGTTGTCAACAAGAAGTCCTTCGGTACGGTAGTTCCTGTCGGTGTAGTTATCGATATTGTGGCTTATCACGTCGAACGAAGCCTGGTTTATGTTGAACCGCGGATCCATAATTACTATCATAAAGGAATACCGGGCAACGGTGTCAACGGCATAAATCTCCGAGGCAATCTCCTTATCCTCTTCGATCTTAAGCTCAGGCATCTGCTGGTTGAGGTGAGCCGAAAGCTCTGCAGCCCTGAGCGCTTCTTCAGTTCCGGGCCATGCCTTAATAAGACGGTTCAATTCTTCCTTGAAGCTTCGTTCATCGCTTATCCTTGCAATTGAATATGCCTTCAGAAGCATGAACTTGGGAGCCAGTGTGCCTGACGGGTTCATGGTCAGCGAACTGTCGCACATCGATACAGCAGAATTGAAATCTTCAGCTTTATATAGATCGAATGCCCGCTGGTAGAGTTGTTCCGACCTTCTTATCTCTGCCATCTTTTTATTGTAGTAATCCGGATCGGACAATATTTTTGAGAATTCGCTTTCGGGGTATTTTTCAAGAAGCCGCTGACGGACCACTTCCGCCTTCTGGCTGTTATCTTCCCTGTAAAGATTATAAAGGCTGTACAGGGCTTCCGGCACCAGTTCGTTCGACGGATAGCGCGTCAGTAATTCCTCAAACGATTCTGCAGCTTTCTTCCTGTCGGCAATTCTTTCCTCAAAGACTTTTCCTGCATTGAACCAGGCTGTTGCGATCTTTTCATCCGAGATCTTCAGAAGAGAATCGTTCAACGGAAGATTCTTAAGGTAGAATTCGGGTTTTTTGTAATCCACCACGGTTTCGACTGAGTCGGATCGGGTTTTCCCGTTCTCTTCGGCAATTCCTGCCGCCTGCTGGGTTGCCATTCTGGCCTTGTTTGAGCGCCTCCAGTTATCCTCGAGTCTTCTGTCACCCCACCTTCTCCTGAACTCGGTACGGCCGAAAGTGAGTGCTGTCTGGTTGTAGAAATACCACTTGCCTTCCTGTTCGATGTTGTCCTGGAACCTTCTTGCATTCTCATAATACTGGCCGATGTTTGCCCTGTCGGAATATTCCGACACCCTGCCCTCGCTCTCAGCCCTGGTTATCTCCGCGATTATTCCTGCAATCAGGTTTGTCCTTTCGTTCCCGGTCATCGATGCAACCCTCTGGAGGCTGTCCTCGGTCTGGATTACTGTCAGGTGTTTTACCAGTTCATCAAGGTTACGGGATTTGGTAAGGAGATTTTTGTATTCCGGATAGTTCTCCTCAAGAAAATACACAGTGCTGTCGTAATACTTTCCCGCGTTCATATAATCGGGGATTGCATAATAGTGATCGGCAAGTGCGAGATATGATTTCCCCTTCTGGTTGCGGTTGCCTGATACCGACGAGGCTGACTTCCTGTAATATTCGAGCGCCTCCTTCTCCCTGCCTTCCTTCTTCATCAGGTTCCCGATAGCATAATAGATCTGGTCGAGGAAATCTTTATTCTTTGAATCCTTAAGCATCTTTTCCAGCTCCTTCAGGATTTCATCGGGATTGCCCGAGTTCACATCAAATACGCCGGCAATGTTTATTCGTGCATTGAACTCAACCTCGTAGGGAGGATTCATTTTAACCGCGTTCCTGTAATTGGATATTGCGCTCTCTGAATTGCCAGTCCTTTCATAAAGCTGGGCTACCAGATAGGTCAGACGGTATTTTGGCCTTTTTCCCGATATCAGTCCGAGTGAGGCGGTAAGAGGTTCGATTGCTTCACCGTATTTTTTCTGCCGGATGAACATATCTGCCAGAGTCATTTGATAGAATACCTTCATGGCTTTCGGCGATTTTGCATCGGGCGGGGTCTCGTTAAGCAGTCTGGCGGCTTCCGCATAGTTTCCCCTCTCGCAGCTGATCCGTGCGAGCCAGATTGCCGATTCAATCTTTATCTGTGGATCGTTAGCCTCTGCAATGCAGTGATTGAAGACCGCTTCTGCCTCATTGAATTCATGCTTGTGGAACCTTGCCTTGCCGATAAGAAAATAGCTGTCATCAACCCATTCGTTGAATTCCTTCATCTCGAGCAGGGCCTTTTCATTTTCACTGAGATCCTTGCGGGCATCTATCTCCGGCCTGGCCGTGATCGACTTTAGTGATATCAGCTTGGAGGCTTTCTGGATTGCCGTCTCCATATTTGAGGACACGAGAGAAACGATCGAGGGATCGCTGTTCTCGAACACCCTGAGGAGCTCGGCGAAATCATCGGTATAACTGCTGCTTATCTTCTGAAGGCCTGCCGTATAACTTTCGTAACCGTTGAAATAAATGTTATACTTTGCGGTAAGGCCATTATAAAACCGTGTTGTCGCCGTATTTTTTTCCACGGAACAACCCGAAAGGAACAAAAGAAGTCCCAGAGCTATCAGATATTTATATGATATCCTCCCGGAATACAATAACTGTTATTTAATACTATAACTTACTTCAGCGGAGTATAGTATCTCAAAGGTAAGCAAAATTGGGACCCCGGGGCATCCTCAGGCTGAAATCACATGCCTGATCTCGGGAACCTCCTGTATAATGGCCTGCTCCACGCCTGCCTTGAGCGTCTGCATTGCATAGGGGCAGCCGTGGCATGCACCTGTGAGTTTTACCTTAACGGTCATATCGTCGGTTATTTCAATCAAGTCGATGTCGCCGCCGTCATTCTGCAGATAGGGTTTTACCCTGTTCAACGCGTTGACAACTTTTTCCCTGATGGTATTCTTATCTTCCATTTTTTGTTGATTTTTTATTGGTTGTGTATCTCCACCCTGCTGGTGGGTTTTAATTCCTTGTTTCTTTTGTCGACTCTGTCAACCACTTCGCCTGCAAGATCCATAAAGGCTTTCCCCGTCACCGAGTCTTCCAGTGCTACCGGCCTGCCGTTGTCGCTTCCTTCACATATGCTCTGAACAAGCGGTATCTGACCAAGCAGCGGTACATCCGTCTTCTTTGCCAGGTCTCTTCCTCCTCCTTTGCCGAAGATGAAATACTTGTTCTCCGGAAGTTCGGCGGGGGTGAACCACGACATGTTTTCAACTAGCCCGAGAACCGGAACGCTGATCTTCTCGCTGCGGAACATGGCGATCCCTTTCAGTGCATCAGCCAGGGCAACTTCCTGGGGAGTGGTCACTACTATTGCCCCGGTCACGGGAACTTCCTGAACAAGAGTAAGGTGAATATCACTGGTTCCGGGAGGAAGGTCAAACAGAAGGTAATCGAGCTCTCCCCAGTCGCCCTGGGTTATAAGCTGTTTCAGAAAACCCGATGCCATGGGACCTCTCCAGATTACCGCATCCGACGGACTTACGAAAAAGCCGGTGGAAAGCACCTTGACTCCGTATTTGGTCAGCGGTACTATCATGTCGGCGTCATTCATCCGGAATACATCCGGCCTGTAATCCTGTGCATCGAACATTCTGGGCACCGACGGGCCGAAAACATCGGCGTCGAGCAACCCGACTGAAAACCCTTTCCTGGCAAGTGCTACTGCAAGGTTGACAGCTATGGTGGTTTTTCCAACGCCTCCTTTTCCCGAGGATATCGCAAGGATGTTCCTGACACCCGGCAGAATTTCCCTCTCCTTTGGCTTCTGAACCGGCTCCTTAACCCTCGATTCAACGTTAATTTCCCTGATCACTGCATCGGGACCCAGATCTTCTTTTATTGCCCTCACGGCTGTGCTCCTGAGTGACGAGGCAAACGGATCGTTCTGTTTATCAGTTGTTATGGTTACCGAGATGCCGTCATCACCGGTTTCAATGGCAGTAATATACCCGAGGGTAACAATATCCTTTCCCTTTTCGGGATGAACCACTTTGGAAAGAGCTTTTAATATCTTTTCCTTTGAATACATACTTTATAATTTAAAATTACCCCCTTTCCCGTCCCGCAATGCGGGAAGTTTTGCCCGCTTCTCCGTCCCCCCCGAGGGAATCCCGATAACTATCGGGAGGGAAGGGGGTTAACAACAAAAAAAATTATAATACACTACATCATTGCTGATGCTCATTTTTATTTAAATCAATTATAAATAAGCCGCAATTTTAGCAATTTTTCCGGGGCTGACCAAATAATCACCTAAGTTCCGACGAAGGGTCCCAGAATTTTTCCCTGAAATCAACCACCCTGTCATCTTCCACATGAATTCCTTCGTTTTCGAGAAGCTGCTGCATGGTTGTTGAGTTGCCGAAATGAAGTTTCCCTGAGAGAAGGCCGTTACGGTTTACTACACGGTGGGCAGGTACGAATTCCCCGCCCGAGTGGCTTGCGTTGAGCGCCCATCCGACAGTCCGGGCCGACTTTCCCGTTCCGATGTACCGGGCAATGGCCCCATAGGAAGTGACCCTGCCCCATGGGATTAGTTTCGTCACTTCATATACCTGCCCGAAAAAATCGTTCTTATTCTGATGTTTCCCGGCCATGTCTGATTTCTTTCCCCTTTTCAAGCCTGAACGCGAGGTAATTGATCTTCATTCCCTTCTCCATGAACATCGTTTCGTAATGTGTCCTTACATCACGGATCCCGGTCTGTATTTCCCTGATGGCTGCCTGATCACTTACCGACGACAGAATACTTCCGGTAACCGGTATCAGTCCGGGGTCCATGGAATGCATATCCCTTGTCGATGCAACTATCTCAAGTCCGTTGTCGGCCGCCAGTCGCTCAGTATAGGAGTAAAGCTCGGCATTGTCGGTCTTTAGGTGAATGATGCCCTTGTCCCTGAGGAAATTACGGTAGGTGTTCAGAAACCACGGACAGGTAAGTCTTTTATTCGAATTCCTTTTACCCGGATGGGGATCGGGGAAGGTGATCCATATCTCATCAACCTCGTCGCAGGCGAAAAAGGAGTTTATGAATTCTATCCTTGTGCGGAGGAATGCAGTGTTCTTAAGCTGCTTGTCATGGGCAGTGCGCGCTCCCCTCCACATCCGGGCTCCCTTGATGTCGATCCCTGTGAAGTTGCAGCCGGGCATGAGCATTGCCATACCTACAGTGTACTCACCCTTTCCGCAGGCGAGTTCAAGAATCAGCGGATTGTCGTTTTTGAATATTTCCCGGCGCCAGTTACCCTTGATCCTGTGATCATTCCTGCTGTCGGTCCCAATAACAGGCTGGATAACGTTTTCGAAAGTATCAAGTTCCGCCCACCGGGCAAGCTTGTTTTTCCCCACCTCAGAATCCTTATTTTATGTTTTTTTCGACCCTCAGCCCTATGTCATACACTCCTTCAAGACCTGCGCTGCGCATTCCGTGGGCGATACTCACCTGGTAGGTCCCGGATGTGGGAAAGAACACATTCTGACGGTATGGCAACTTCAGTTCATTGATATCTCCGAATCCTTTGCCGTACCAGTTCCCCTTCTCATCAGCAAGGTCATACATCAGGGTGTCGGTAATGCTGCTGCCTCCGGGCGCCGTGGTTGTAACGAAAAACCAGATGTTCCTGTAGGGATAAGCCGATCCGGTCCTTAGGATGAAATCAATGTTGTTGCTGTTAACTGTATCGTCGACGCTGAAGCTGAACGTGGCTGAATTTTCAAGTGTCCATATCCTGCCGGGTACCGGAAGGGTATCTGTAAAAACCACGTTTCTGCCGCACGACGTCGTCACTACAGCGGCTGTCAGAAGAATCAGGATCCTAGTTGCTTTTCTTGTCATCAAAATTCCTGTTTTTTCTTTTGTGTGGATGTCTGCGCTTTTGATTTTTCGGTACTGGAACATCAAACCGGGTCAGACTGCTGCTGCTAAGCAGATCCTGCGACTGAGTGACTGTTTCGGACAGTTCTCCGACGGGTAACAGTTTTTCGGGTTTTATGCCTTTTCTGTTTAGATCCTGTATCTCCTTAACCCTGCTGACCGGTACCGGTGTCAGGCTTGTCGGAGAATCGGAGTCGCTGTACCAGTAAATATTTTTGTGAACCTCAATTTTCTGGAAATAGGCTGTGCTGCCGGCAAGATACAGCGGGACTTCCCTCGGAGGGAATGAACGCTGGGCATCAACGTAGCAATCAAATTCGAAGTTAAGGCAGCACTTCAGCTTGCCGCACTGCCCGGCAAGCTTCTGGGGATTGAGCGACAACTCCTGGTATTTGGCATGGGTTGTTGTCACCGAAACGAAATTTGTGATATAAGTGGAGCAGCATAGTTCGCGTCCGCACGATCCAATCCCGCCTATCCTTCCTGCCTCCTGCCTGGCGCCTATCTGGCGCATCTCGATCCTGACGCGGAACTCCTCTGCAAGCACCTTGATGAGCTGGCGGAAATCGACGCGTTCGTCGGCGATGTAATAAAAGATGGCTTTGGTCCTGTCGCCCTGGTACTCAACATCCCCTATCTTCATGTTCAGCTTCAGGTCATAAGCAATCTGCCTCGATCTCAGCATGGTCGGCGTTTCCAGTTTCTTGGCCTCCTCCCATTTTATAATATCAACGGCTTTGGCTTTCCTGTAAACCTTTTTCATGTCGTCGGAAGAGGGCTGTACCTTAAGCTTTTTAAGCCGTTCATTCACAATCGGACCGACCATCGAAACCCTCCCTATATCATGCCCGGGAGAAGCTTCAACCGCAACAACATCACCTATCTCGAGCCTGAGGGCATTGACATTCCTGTAAAATCCTTTCCTTGTATTCTTGAACCTGATCTCAACCACATCATTTTCATCGGGGACAAAAGGCAGATCCTTCAGCCAGTCGAATGCATCAAGCTTGTTACAACCCGGCTTATATATGATAATCGGCATTTTGGGCTCATCTCCGTGAGCGGATGACAAATCTTCGTACTCCTGCATTTCAGACTCCTCCTCAGATTAATCCGGCAAAAATAGTTAATAATTGCATCAATTTCAACAACCTTCTGCCTGTTCAGCGGCGGAACAAACCTATAAGCCTGAGTGCAAGGTCGAGAAAAACTATTTTGGCATTCCCGTTCGCTTCGATATGGGAATGGGCCAGTATGAATTCCTCCACGAAGGTATTTATGTTCCCTTCATTGATGAAAGGATGGAAATTCGCCGAAAAAGCCTCTTCCTCCCCGGTCAGGAAAACCAGCCCGTTCTTACCCTGCCCGAGGTTCATCATCAGGTTCTCCCTGAACAGATGGAGTGAGAAGGAAAGGAATCTCTTCTGCGGTTCCCTCCCTATTGCCGACAGCTCTTCCGACCAGGCGATCAGGGAAAGAACGTCCTTTTTCCATACGTACCTCATCAGCGTCCTGAAACGATCGAGGTCCTGGAACGATGACTCCTCATTCTCGCACATCTCGATTGCCCTTATTATATTCCCGTTCGACACCCTGGCTATGTCGTCGGCCCGGCCTTTGTGAATCCTGAACCTCTCGATGAGGTACGACGAGAGGTCAGACGGAGTGAATGACGGGATTCTGACCAGCTGGCACCTCGAGATTATGGTCGGGACAATCTTGTCGGGTTCATCCGATACAAGCAGGAAAAGAGTCTTCCCGGGCGGTTCCTCTATCAGCTTGAGCAGCTTGTTGGCCGTTACCTGATGCATCTTTTCGGGAAGCCATATGATCATCACCTTGAAATCCGATTCATACGACTTGAGTGTAAGCTTACGGAGTATCTCAGCTGCTTCCGAAGTGAAGATAAGTCCCTGGGCATTTCCGGCTCCTATGTAATTGAGCCATTTCGTGAGGCTGAAATAAGGTGAGACAGCGGCAAACTCTCTCCATTTGTCGATGAATTTGTCGCTGACCGGATCGGTGTCTTTCTTAACTACCGGAAAGACGAAATGGAGATCCGGATGGATCATTTTTGCATACTTCACGCACGATTTGCAGGTTCCGCATGAATCAACACCCGATCTGTTCTCACAACTTACATATTGGGCATAGGCGAGGGCAAGGGCAAGGCTTCCGCAGCCCTCGGGACCCGTGAATAACTGGGCGTGACTCACCCTTTCCGACTTCACCGTGCTTATCAGCCTGCCGATCGTCTCTCTCTGCCCCGGGATCTCCGAAAATTTCATTCCGCCATGTTGAATTCAGTATTACAGGACCGCAAGAGCCTTATCATAGTCGGGCTCCTGGCCAATTTCGGGGACCAGCTGCGTGTAAATGACTTTGCCGGTTTCATCTATGACCACCACGCTTCTTGTGTAGAGCCCTGCCATGGGACCGTCAACAATGTCGACGCCATACAGCTTCCCGAATTCAGTGTCGCGGAATCCTGAGAGGGTCGTAAGGTTTGAGATTCCTTCGGTTGCGCAGAAACGGCCGTGGGCAAAAGGAAGGTCCTTTGATATTGCAAGAACCGCTGCATTGGATTTATCTGCAGCATGTTTGTTGAACTTCCGTACCGATGTTGCACACACTGATGTGTCGAGACTTGGAAAGATGTTCAGAAGGACTTTCTTCCCGGCCAGTTCGGAGAGACTCAGAGTGCCGAGATCTGATTTGACGAGGGTGAAGTCAGGAGCTTTCTGCCCTTTCTCTGGAAGATCACCCGATGTGTTTATGGGATTTCCCTTTAATGTAATCTTTGCCATAATTTTTTTTCTCAAAATTAGTTAAACTTTCCGGAAGAGAAAACATGAATTACTCCATAATCCCTGAACAGGAATTCCCAAAAATAATGTAGGTTTGCAGATGGAAATAGTAAGTTAATTAAAAATGATATGTCTATGAAAATGATTCAGGATTTCAATTTCAAGGGAGTTAAAGCTATCGTCAGAGTCGATTTCAACGTACCACTCGACAAGACAACACTGGCAGTTACGGACGATACACGTATCAGGGGAGCCCTTCGCACGATAAGGAAAATCACTTCCGACGGGGGTTCGGCAATTCTGATGTCGCATCTTGGCCGCCCGCAGGGTGTAATGCCTAAGTATTCCCTTAAACCCGTTCTTCCGGTTCTTGAAAAACATCTTGGCCGGACGGTACTTTTCGCAGACGACTGCGCCGGCGAATCAGCCGCGAAGATGGCTGCCGCCCTAAAGCCGGGTGAGGTCCTGCTTCTTGAAAACGTGAGGTTCTATCCTGAGGAAGAAGGGAAACCCATTCTTCCCGATACGGCAACCGACGAGGAAAAGAAAGCTGCCAAAGCCGAAATGAAAGCCAGGCAGAAAGATTTCGCGAAGAAACTTGCCGGTTATGCCGATGTGTATGTGAACGATGCTTTCGGAACAGCCCACAGGGCTCACGGAACTACCGCGGTTATCGCCGACTATTTCCCGAAGGACAAGATAATGTTCGGATTCCTTATCAACAGCGAACTCGAAGCTATGGACAAGGTTCTTAACAACGCACAGAGACCATTCACCGCGATCATGGGAGGAGCAAAGGTTTCCGATAAGATCATGCTTATCGAGAACCTGCTCAACAGGGTCGATAACCTGATCATCGGCGGCGGAATGACCTACACTTTCATCAAGGCACAGGGCGGAAAGATTGGAAACTCGCTCTGCGAAGAGGATAAGCTTGATCTCGCACTGGAGATCCTTAAGAAGGCAAAGGAAAAAAATGTAAACCTCTACCTCCCTGTCGACAGCCTGAACGGCAACAAGTTCGACAATGAGGCCGAAACAAAAGTCACCGCTTCAAACGCTGTTGACGACGGATGGCTCGGACTGGATATTGCTGAAAAAGCCATTGCGGAATTCTCGGCTGTGATCGGAAATTCAAAAACCATCCTCTGGAACGGTCCGATGGG
>JBAQCK010000175.1:0-7197 GCA_049294075.1 Bacteroidales bacterium
TCTATTTCTTTTCGCGTTCTATCGCCCAACTACCCCAGAGGCGCCTGTCATCCCTCGCCGGACGTTCCCGGGAAGACCTTGTTTGATCCTTTAATGCCTTTCAAAGCGGACAGCCATATATCTTACAGTGCAGAGGCGAGGGATCCCAGCCTGGAATAGTGTGAGTGTGAGAGCGATAGAGGAGAAAGGAGCTGAACAAAGGAATTACAGCTTTGACATTAAATGGAAAAACCGGGTTTGTGCCCGGTTTTTCGAAGGTAGAATTTAGGTTAGTTCCAGGGTAAATGCGATATATTGAGTTTAGGATTATTTACAATTCATAGATGAAAATTCGGACCGGAAGGTTGCGTCAGAACCAAAAAAAATAAAAAAATCAATTATTAAAATTATATTGCCTTGATATACAGCTGTTTAAAATTTAACAAAAATGTTGATAATATGATTATGCATCCAAATGGTTATTTTAAAATGTTATTAATTTTGTACTCAATATTTTAGAGGGGATGGAAGACGATAAGTACAATTACTTCTACGAGGAGGATCTGAAAAATGTTATCCGTAAATTTGAACGGATGAAGAAGAACAATGAAAATTATTTCTTCGATGTTATTGAATTTGAAAATATTATCGATTATTATATTGAATCGAACAATTCAATAAGAGCTTACGAAGCTGCTCTGCTTGCATCGGAACAACATCCCAACTCTGTTTCCATTCAGCTCCGGAAAGCCAGGGTCCTTCTTGATAAAGGCAGGGCTGTTGAAGCCCTCAGGATACTTAAGACACTCGAAAGCATCGAACCGGGCAACCATGAGATATATGTGGCCAAGGGAACTGCTATGGGTATCCTCGGGGATATCCAGGGCGCAAAAAAAATGTTTGATTTTGCCCTTACCCTCGATTCCGATGATCCTGCCAATATCCTGTTCTCGATCACTTCAGTGCTTCAGAACCTCAATTACTATGAGTACCTGATCCCCTACATGAAGAAGCTGATCGAACTCGAACCGGATTTCTACGCCCATATTTACGACCTCGCATATGCCTACGAAAAGACAGAGGACTTTGAGAACAGCATTTCCTTCTACCTTAAATACCTTGAGACAGAGCCTTTTTCCGACAGCGCCTGGTATAACCTGGGGATAATCTACAATAAGCAGGAAGATTATGAGAAAGCTCTTGAAGCCTACGATTATGCCCTTGCAATAAATTCCCAGAATACCTTTGCCATATTCAACAAGGGCAATATTCTATGCAACCAGGAGAGATATTCGGAAGCCATTCCTGTTTACCACGAGTATCTCGAGAATGAGCCCGACAGCTTCGAGGCAATGACCTACCTGGCCGAATGCTATGAGAAAACAGGCGATCTGGTGCTTGCAAGGAAATATTACCACGAGGCCATTGAACTTGCCCCTGAATTTGCTGATCCCTGGTTCGGTCTTGGCATTATCTCCCTTGAATCGGGTAATCCCGAAGAGAGCCTCATCTTCCTAAGAAAGGCCGTCCGCCTCGATGACGAAAATCCTGAAATATGGTACATGCTCGGAAAGGCACATTATGCCAGGAAGGAGACCAAGGACACCCTCAGGTGCTACAGGGAGGCTCTCAAGCTCGACGCATATTATTCGGAAGTCTGGACCGACCTCGGGAAAATGATCCTCAGCGACGGATTCGTTGAAAGATCGCTTCCTTTCTTTGAAAAAGCATATAAAATCCTGGGAGACGTCCCCGGTATAAATTACATACTGGCCTCCTTCTACCTTCATACGGGACACTCAGACAGCTCCATAAAACACCTGTTGTTCGCTCTTGACGGTGATAAGGAGATGTTCAGGGATTTTCACGATATCTTCCCTGAAAAGCTTCTTACAGGGAAAATGAAGAAGATTCTTCAGGAATATAATCTTCGCTAATTCTTAGTATATTGCCTTTGCATCCCGGTTTGAAGACACAGGGAAACCTGCCTGCCGTCAGTCTGGTGTGCAACCTTTGAAAACAAAATAAGATGCATATGGAAAAGATACTTCCGTTTCTTCCTGATCGGCCCTTGAAACCAAGAACCACCGGCCTTACCATGGTTATGGATAAAGGCCTCAGCATCAGGGAGGCTGAAGATTTTATGTCGGTGGGCAGCGATTACACCGATTTCGTCAAGCTTGGTTTCGGCACTTCGCTGATCACACCCGGCTTCAGTGAAAAACTGAAAGTTTATAAAAAGGCCGGCTGCATACCCTATTTCGGCGGAACCCTTTTTGAAGCATTCATAATCCGCGACATGTTCAGAGAGTTTGTTGATTTCATCGACAAACACGAGATAACACTCGTGGAGATCTCCGACGGTTCATATGAGATGAGCCAGAAAACCAAGCTTGAATGTATCAGGCTACTATCGCGCAGAGGTACAGTGATCTCGGAAGTGGGATCAAAAAAGAAGGATATTGTTTACAGTCCCGCTGAATGGGTCACAATGATGAAATCGGAAATGGAAGCCGGTTCGGTGAAGGTAATCGCTGAAGCGCGTGAATCAGGAACAATCGGTATCTATAACGACGACGGATCGGTGAATCTGCCGCTGATAAAGGAAATCTCCGATCATGTAAGGCTCGAAAACGTGATATGGGAAGCTCCCCTGAAATCGCAGCAGGCATGGTTCATTAAGCATTTCGGAGCCAACGTCAACCTGGGGAATATTGCACCCAATGAGATAATCCCGCTCGAATCACTGCGCCTCGGCCTGAGAGGAGATACATTCTTTCAGTTCCTTCCCGATAACCTTCAGCCCTGACCGCTTCCGCCCATGAGGAAATTCGGACTCATTGGTTATCCGCTGGGACATTCCTTCTCGAAGAAATACTTCACCGATAAATTCACCCGGGAAGGAATACCGGACTGCCTGTATGAGAATTATCCGTTGACAGACATAAGTCAGCTTAAGGAATTGTCGTCCGACTCAGAACTGGCAGGCCTGAATGTGACAATCCCCTACAAAACTGCAGTGATGCCCTTCCTCGGCAGAATCGATCCCGAGGCTGCAGCGCTAGGCGCTGTCAACGTTATAAAGATCAAAAGATACAGCGATTCCATGGAGCTCAGAGGCTTCAACAGCGACATTTACGGAATAGCCGATACCCTAAGACCCATAATGCACAAGGGAATCGGAAAAGCCCTGGTGCTGGGTACAGGAGGAAGCTCAAGGGCTGTTCGCCATGTCCTTGCTTCCATGAATATTGATTTCCTGCTTGTTTCAAGGCAAAAAAAGACCGGTTGCCTTACCTATCCTGATCTGGATCAGAAAATATTTGGAGGCGTAGGGCTGATTGTAAATACAACTCCTCTCGGAATGTATCCCCTGACAGAAGGAAGCCCCGACATAAATTATGACTTCCTTGGTCCTGACCATATTCTTTTCGATCTGGTTTACAACCCGGAGATCACCACATTCCTCAGGAAAGGGCAGGAGAGGGGATGCACTGTGTTATCGGGACTGAAAATGCTTCATTCACAGGCTGAAAAATCATGGGAGATCTGGAACAGCGATAAATATTGATATTGTTTCAGGTAAAAAATTTGTCGAATATCATATGTAAATTTATCGTGTTACGATAAATTTTTGTTGTTATTTTCAGACCATTACCCGTCAGGGGGCAGCATTCGACTTGTCAGTGGCCATCACCATCTTTACGTCCAGGCGCACCCCAACCTCAAGGACATCTACCAGATCCTGGATGTTGAGACTTTTTGCGAACCTTAAAACAACAGTAGGATTTTCAATTCCCCTGACATGTTCCTCAAGCTTCTGTTCAAGTTCCGACAAAAGAACTTCATTCTGGTCGATATAGTACCTCCGGTCTTCTGTCACCGTCAGGTTAACCTGTTGTTTGTCGATTTCCTGCGCGCTTTTTGATTTTGGAAGCAGTACCTTGATAACGTTGGGATTGGAAAGCGTTGAGACTATCAGAAAGAACAACAGCAGAAAGAACATGATGTCGTTCAGCGAGGAGGTGCTTACTTCGGGCTTGAATTGCCTGCTTCTTCTGATATTCATCTCAGACTGCCTTTAGGAACTGGATCATTGATTCCTGAAGCCTTATCATATACCTGTCGATCTTCAGCTGAAGATAGTGGTATGCCGCGTATGCCAGCACTCCTACGATAAGTCCGGCGCCGCTGCAGATCATTTTCTGGTAAAGTCCTCCTGCAATCAGTCCGATGCTTATATTGTCGGCAAGGGAGATGTTGTAGAATATCTTGATCACCCCTGAGATTGTACCGATGAATCCAAGCATGGGAGCAACGCTTGCTATGATGCCAAGGTATCCTGTGTTCTTTTCCATCTTGGTGATTTCAAGATTCGTTATTGTTTCGATGTTCCTCTCCATCTCATCCATTGGCCGTCCAACCTTTTCGATTCCGCTTTCAAGTATCCTGCCGACGGCAGCCTGGCTGTTCCTTGCATGAACAAGAGCGTTTTTTGAGTTGCCGTTCCTGAGTTCATTCGTGACGGCCGGCACAAGACCTTTCGTTATGGCCGTGGTCTTGTTGATATAAGCCAGTCTTTCGATGAAAATGTAAAAACTTACCAGCGAAAGCAAAACTATCGGGATCATTATTATCCCACCCTTCATGAGCAGATCGAGGACGGTCATTGCCTCATCTGTGGATGAAACTGCAGCCGACCCGAATAATGCAGAGATCATTATCATATGCTTTTTGTTTTTTTATGTACGTCTTTTTATGATTTCTATTACAAACGATTAAAGGAATCAATTATTTCCCTTCATTCAAATATCTCCTCAGGGTACTCTATGTCGGTCAGGTACAATCCCCTGGCCGGTGCCGACATACCTGCCGCGGACCTGTTAAGCGACAGGATTATCCTTTCAAAATCCCCGGGTGTCAGCTTTCCTCTTCCGGTTTCAATCATGGTGCCTGCGATTGCCCTTACCATATTCCTCAGGAAGCGGTCGGCCCTGATTGTGAATACCAGAGTATTGCCTTCGGGTTTCCATCCTGCACTGAACACGGTGCAGATATTCGTCTTGTTGTCGGAATGAAGCCTGCAAAAACTGGTGAAATCAGTATGCTTCATCAGTATTTCCGATGCCCTGTTCATTGCATCGATATCAAGATCGCCGTGAACGTACCATCCCGTCTCGGTGCCGAACGGATCCTTCGTGCGCAGTATCAGGTATCTGTAAGTCCTCGAAATGGCGCTGAACCTTGCATTTGCATCAGCCTTCACCTTTCTCATTCCGGTTACTGATATGTCCGCCGGCAGGTACCTGTTCAGCCTGAAGATGATGTTATCCCTGACATCAAGATAAGGAGCCCTGCTGTCAAAATGGGCACAGAATACAAGGGCATGAACACCGGCATCAGTTCGTCCTGCACCTGTAACGGAAATCTTTTCACCGAGTATCGTCGACAAGGCTTCATTGAGGACTTTCTGAACAGTGACAGCTCCTGGCTGAAGCTGCCATCCGTGATATGAAGTCCCCTTAAAAGAAATATATATGAAATACCGTGTCAAGGCTTACCTGTAAATTTCCGCAAATATAGCCATTAAGCAGGATTTTTCTGACCGGGATGGTCAGATTAAAAATTCACAGGCAGTGTTAGGAAAATCGATCTTTAAATGTAATTTTACTACCGCCCGGATACCGGGTACTTTGTCTAACCTAAAACTCTCAACATGACAGAACAGAAAAATACACAAACAGCCGGAATGGCTTTCATGGGAATGATTTTCTTCCTGTTTGGTTTCGTTACTACCTTTAATATTACACTGGCCGACAAGTTCAAGGCAGTCTTTGAGCTGTCAAATGCTCAGGCACAGATGGTGAATGGTGCTTTTTTCTTTACTTACTTCGTGTTGTCTTTCGCAGCAGGAGGGATCATTAAGAAAATAGGATACAAGAGTGGTGTTATCCTGGGATTACTGCTGGTGGCAGTTGGAAGTTTCCTGTTTTTTCCGGCAGCCAAAGCTTTATCTTATCCATTTTTCTTATTTGCCATATTCATTATGGCTGGCGGTGTTGTATTTCTTCAGGTTGCAGCAAATCCCTATGTTACCGCGCTCGGTCCGTCAGAGACTGCTTCAGGCAGGTTGAATCTCACACAGGCCCTTAACTCAATAGCAACCTATATTGCCCCTCTGCTTGCCGGTCTGTTTGTTTTCAGGACTGTTGCCGATGCTGCCCTGAACGTTGCTGAATCAATACCTACGACTCCGTTCCTGATAATTGCCATTGTTGTCATTGTTATCGCAATTGCAATATACTTTCTGAAACTTCCCGAAATTTCAACACAGGGTATTGAAAGGAAAAGTGTCTGGAAATATCCGCATGTCGTGATGGGTGCATTCGCTATCTTTTGTTATGTCGGTGCTGAAGTGGGTACTGCAGCCTTCCTTCAGAGATATTTTCAGGAAGCCCTCCAGATGGCCAGCAGCGATGCTGCAATGATGATAGCACTATACTGGGGCGGTGCAATGGTTGGAAGGTTTTACGGATCCTTCATGCTTTCAAATGTTGAGAAGTCAAAGAAGTACCTGTACACTGTCCTGGTTCTGGCCCTTGCTCTCTTTGTCGGCTGGTTTGTCCGCCGCGAAATAACCGATGGTCTTATTTTTGCCGGTATTGCTTTTGTGAACTATCTCGCGATGCAGCTGGGCAGAGGTAAGGCAGCAAGGTCACTTGCCGTATTCGGGATCATTGCAGCCCTGCTTCTCGTAATTGTCATGACTGTAAACGGTAGTGTAATACTCTGGATCGGACTCTCGGTTGGCTTTTTCAACTCTATCATGTTTCCCAATATTTTTGCACTGGGCGTTGACGGACTTGACAAAGGTGAGCTCAGCATGGCTTCAGGTCTTATAAACACACTCATTGTCGGAGGAGCCCTGATACCTGTATTTATGGGAGCTATTGCTGATACAATGGGTGTACGATGGGCATTTATCCTGCCAATAATCTGTTACATGTACATCGTTTTCTTTGCACTTGTGGGAAGCAAACGGCGATAAACCTGCTGTTTCATATCAAAAAAATTATACTGAAGCCGTCCCAGATTGTTTGGGACGGCTTCGTTTTATTTTTCCTTACAATTGCTATATTTACATTCTTTCGTCAATTCTAAAACCATATATCCATGACAACAGATAATCTGATCCGCAAAATCAACAACGGGGATAAC
>JBAQCK010000176.1:0-31378 GCA_049294075.1 Bacteroidales bacterium
CAGACATGGCGCCCTGACGGGGCTCCGGAAACCGTGATGGATTGATTTTGCTACAAACATGGCACCGCTACGCGGCTCAAGATTTTCTGATACCGGTGAAACCGGAGGTACTGCGCCCCATTGCCTGTTAAGCTCCGGAGGAGCGACATGTTTTCAGTTTCTCACGCCTCATGCCTCACGCCTCATTCCTTCTACCCGTCTTCAACACTTACCCCGGTCCGGGAACCGGAATCGCGCTATGTGACAAACCAGTTACAAGTTTTGATGAATTTTGATGAATTTTAATGATTATTGACGATTAATGACGATTTTTTTTTGCCGTCATTTCAGATTTATTTCAGAAATTTATTAGAGAACCTGTCCATGATGTGGAAGGGAAAAGGCATAAAACCGAAAGGAGGTGAGCCGGCAAGGAGAAAATTATCCAGCTCCTTCCCCCTTGGGGGAAGGCTGGGGAAGGGGGTTACGATAAATTGTCGGTCCGGATCTTCGCTTCGGCATGACCGCATGACTTGCAAGACCTTCAAGTCCTCGCCTCACGTCTCACTCTACGAGCCTCACGGCGCCTTTTCACACACAAAATTAGTTGCAAGACTAACAATTAAGTCGTAAATTGGTGGGAATTCAAACTAACCAACTTATCTGACAATGAAATACATGTTTTTGCTGATCTCAGCATTGCTTCTGTGCGCCTGTAAAGGCAGGCAGGATTCTCCGGTTGCCACAATAGACGTTCTGTCACCAGACGGGACAGAGATAAAAAACCTGTCTGAAATTGCTGCCGATATCCGGTACATCCCGCTCGAAACTAATCCGGATGCCTTTATGAGATTTGTCGGGAATCTTAAAGAGGGTAACGGGAAATTTTATATAAACACGGTGCTGGAACTTCTCTGCTTCGACAAAACGGGTAAATTCCTGTACAAGCTTGAACAACAGGGCAGAGGCCCGGGGGAATATACATATCTGTCGGATTATGACATCAAACCCGAAAAGAACCTGGTATTAGTGCTGACAAGAGGCAAATTGTTCTTCTACAATGAAACAGATACCGGCTTTAATCTGCAAAAGCAGCTTGATCTGAAAATGCAGCCCAACTATGTCGATTTCTTTCCGGATCAGGACAATATTCTCCTTTCATTCTCAGCATCGACGGGGGAGAATAAATACCAGTGCGTCGGTATAAATCCTGACGGTGATACACTTTTTATTAGGCCTAATTTCTATAAATTTACAAGGAATTCGAGAGTGGTAATGGGCTTCAGTTCCGACAATATCATAAACAAGCACAATGAAACAATAAGGATCAAGGGATTTCTGAATGATACAGTCTTTACAATAAACAGGGAGTATGAATTTGTTCCTTTTATGATACTTAATTCCGGCGGCAAAAGCATCACGACCGATTTCCTGGCAAATGTACCTGCTCCCACAATGGAGTCGGGAAAAAGTCCTGCCGCTGATTTCCTTGCTCTGTCTGAGATCCTTGAGACTGAGAAATACCTTATGTTCAGGTATTATTACCAGGAAATCGTCAAATGGATAATGGTTGATAAGATAACCACCCAGACCATTTCTTTTGACGGAAAGGAACTTCTGAAAGATGATATTTCAGGAGGTGTAAACATCGAGCCCAAATTCGTTTGCAATGGGATCATCTATGGATGGACCGATGCCATGAAGCTGAAAAGTCATCTTTCAGGCGAGGGCTTCCGCAATGCGGAAGTTTTGAATCCCGCCCGCAAGGCTGAACTTGAAAAGCTTGCAACAACACTGAAGGAAGATGACAATCACCTGCTTATTGAGATCACTCCAAAATAATAATATTGTGGGCCTGGTGAAGACCTCCTTTGCGACGAAATAAATAAGATAAAATACCATGCAAGCCAGAATTTTATTAATTCTCCTTATCGTTTTCTGTTCACGCGGCATAAGGAATACCGGTGAAACAGGCACGGACGGTTCGGTTATAACCCACATTGCAGCTTTTGGTTTGCAATGAGCTGATATTATGGGCTATCATTTTTTAAAAATTCGTCAGGGGGGACAACGGATTTTTTCTCACAAAAGGAGAATATTTATATTTTAACAGGTCATATCTCTTCCCGCGCTTTCACACTCCCACTATTCCAGGCTGGGATCCCTCACTCCTCCATCTTTGTCGCCTACAGACATGGCGCCCTGACGGGGCTCCGGAAACCGTGATGGATTGATTTTGCTACACCCCTCATCCCTCACACCTGACACCTTGTGCCTTGCGTCTTGTGCTTTGTGTCTCTTCATTTACCTATCTTTGTCCCATGGCCCGGATTCTGAAAACGACAGCTGTAAGGATTCTTTCCCTTCCCATTTACTTTTACAGGTATGCCATATCGCCGCTTCTGAGACCGTCGTGCCGTCATGTTCCCTCGTGTTCGCAGTATGCACTTGATGCTCTCAGGCTGCATGGCCCGGCAGCGGGGCTGATAATGGCAACAGGAAGGATATTAAGGTGCAGGCCCGGGGGAACTCACGGTTACGATCCCGTACCCAGGTTCAGATTTAAAAAATACGGGCTCTTAATGCATCATAAAAAATGCAACCGTCTGAAGCACTGATTTTCCAGACCGCGCGACCACACGACTGCACGACTCTTAAAAGTTAAGATCTTCCCTTAGCTGCTGATATCCGGTCCTGCTGACAGGCAGCTTGTCGCCCGACTGCAGGATGGCAATATGGTTGTCTTTTCCGTAAGGCTCGATCCGCTTTATTTCCTCAACCCTTACGATATATGACCGGTGGATCCTTACGAAATCCGATTTGGGGAGGTTGTCCTCGTAGAATTTCATGGTCTGTTGCTTGAGCGCCTTCCCGTTAGCATGGTGGATCATCACATAATCATCCTGTGCCTCCACGAACCTGATCTGATCGACCGGTATAAGGTTAATTGCATTTCCCTTGCGAACTACCACTCTGTTGACAGGAGCTGCGTTCTCGGGCTGCCGTTGAAGGAGTTGGCTGGCCGTCTTAAAGTTTCCCGCGCCGCTCTGTATCTTGTCGGTGGCTTTTTTAACGGCTTCAAGGAACCTTCTTTTCTGGAAGGGCTTCTGGAGGTAGTCGACGGCATTGAGTTCAAAAGCTCTAATTGCAAACTGGTCATAGGCTGTGGTGAAGATAATTTCCGGCTTTTCGGTCATCACCTCCACCAGTTCGATGCCTGTAAGCCTCGGCATCTGGATGTCGAGAAAGACAAGGTCGGGCTTGAGTGTCGAAATTGTTTTGAGGCCGCTGAAGCCGTCGGAGCATTCGGCAATCACATCGATGTAATCAAGTTCGCTGAGATAGTGCTTTATAATATCTCTTGCCGGGGCTTCATCTTCGATAATGACGGTACGGATCTTTTCCACATGCAATTCCATATACAGTAACAAATATATTCTATTTCCCCGGAATCACACCACTGCCGGAATAAAAAGAGTTACGGTGTAAATACCGTTTCCCTTTGTTGTTTTCAGCGAGGCTTGTTTTGAATAAACCAGGTCGAGCCTTCTCGACACGTTTATCAGTCCGGTCCCGGTGCCTTTTGACGGTGTGGTGGCCGGGTCGTAATTATTGCTTATCACGATTTCAAGGAAGCCGTTCCTGCACTTCACGTTTGTTCTTATGTTTACGCATTCGGTGCTTTCATACACACCGTGCTTGATGGCATTTTCATAAAGCGGCTGAAGGATCATCACGGGCATCTTTATATCGAGGCAGTGTTCTTCGATATTTTCCTCGGTCGAAAGCCTGTCGCCGAATCTGACCTTCTCGATTTCAAGGTACAGTCTCAGGTTTTCGAGTTCGCTCCTGAGTGAGACGGGTTGTTCGTCTTTTTTTGACAGGGCGTACCTCATGAAATCGGAGAGCTTAATAACCATATCCCTTGCCTTTTCCGGATTGGTTATTGTGAGTGAACTGACAGAGTTCAGGCTGTTGAAGAGGAAGTGTGGATTGATCTGCGATCTCAGCATTTTCAGTTCCGTCTCTTTCACCAGGCTTTCCAGTTTTGCTTCACGGGCTTTTTTTTCTGAAAGGTTCTGAAGACTTTCGAAGAGATAATAGACGAGGATAATAATTCCGAAAATGAAGATCCCGGTTCCTATCCTGTAAGGGAAAGTGGCATCCCAGTAAGCCTGATAATCGTTCCCCGGGGGCAGGATGACGGAAATGAGGTATTTGTTGATAAGGATCCAGAGTGTCACCGACATCACGCCGCTCAGTATGAAGTTACCGATCACCTGCATATTTTTGTTGCCGCTGGCATTGAAGAATTTGAAGGGGTACCACAGCGACAGGCCTATTCCAGCGTAGATTATAAGGGATACAATGCCGTCGGGGATTGCCGTCCTGGAGAAGCTTCCATAGGCAAAGTAATAAAGCAGCAGCTGGCCGGCTGTTATTAACAGCCAGGCCAGCCACCATATTCCAAATCTTGTCCGATTATTTAA
The DNA here is from genome assembly GCA_049294075.1 of Bacteroidales bacterium. Classification (GTDB taxonomy): domain Bacteria; phylum Bacteroidota; class Bacteroidia; order Bacteroidales; family VadinHA17; genus LD21. Next base: position 4,470 of record JBAQCK010000176.1, read on the forward strand.
AATAGGATGCTTCATTCAGTGTCGGTGTTTCAATAGCTTTTTATCTCACCTCCGCCGAATACCACGGCGCCCCTTAATATCAGGTGTTTGTTCGGATCGACCATCCTGCCCGGACGGAGTTTGCGCGAATCGCTGAAGCCTCCCAGTACCGGGGTGACTTCGAGGGTTACATTCCAGTCGTCGGGGACTATCAAAGTAGCTCCGCCGAATATGCAGACTATTTCAATTTCCGAAACTCCGGGGGCGAGGGCTGCTCGTGTAAGGTCAAGTTCGATACCGCCGAAAACTGCTGTAATCTTTCCTCCCCTGAAATTCTGGGAGACGATCTGCCTTTCTCCGCCTCCGAACACCGAAACATAGTCGACGAAATCATCTCCTGATGCGCCTTTCTGACCCGATATTGAGTGGCTCCAGCTACCACGGCGGGATACGATGAAGATGATTCCGACTATTATGAATATTGAAGGCCAGAACATGTTATACATGTGGAATGTCTCCCTGAATATCAGGGGGATCATAAAAAAGCCTCCCACAGCCATCACAATAATACCGGCTGTTTTCTCAGTGGCGCCAAGTGTCATCACGAGCCCAATTGTGACCAGGAGCATCGGCCAGCTGAATATTACATTATCGATGAAATCGGGGAAAAATCCAGTATTCCTGATCACCAGGAAAAGTCCGGCAAGGACCAAAATAACACCTATAATTACCCTGTTGTTGACGTTATGACGGTTTGGCTGCACCTGGGTGCCGCCGTCGTTCCTGAAGTCATCCATTGTTTCCATTTTGTTGAAATTTATAAATTTATAATACGATTGTCAGGGATCAAAAAAATTGATATTAAAATTCTATTAATCTTATATTTCTAAAAATCACAAAGTTCCCTTTATTCTCATTGACCCCCTTTCTTCTTTCCCCCAGGGGGGAAATGAATCCCTCCCATTGCGGGCTCCTTCCCCCTGGGGGAAGGCTGGGAATGGGGTAAAAAAAAACAGCAATTATTAATTTTTTATTTCATTGCCGATAGTCATTTTTTATAATTGTTTTCGATTTCCTTTAATAAAAGATGAAACTATAAAGACAATCCCGATAAGTATAATCAATGATGGCCAGTAAATGGTTCTGACAAGTTCCGGGATCTGGTAATCCCTGTTTTCAATAAAGAACCATGATCCGATTGCTATCAGTACCAGGCCGCCAGTGAACTGGAGGTTCAGGAGAAGGAGGACTCCTATGAAAACCAGCACTGTTTCCCAGGTGAAGTATTCCCTTACGCTTCCGAGTCCGAGCAGATCATTTGTGGCGACCAGCATGGCAAGGCCGAGGGTTATCAGGAACAGTCCGAAGCCTATTTGCGGATGAAGTTCCCTGTCTCTTTTTGGAAAGTGATCCTTGTGTGACATGGCGTTAGTTGTTTTCTGATTCAAAAATACATTTACAATAAAGGAGGCGCCACATAAAATCGGTAAACGGCGGGAAATTACCGGCAGATGCTTTTAAAAAGAGGTCTGGTGTTACTTTTTTGTTCATAATTTTTTTAATTGGATAAGGATTTATATTTTTGCACACCAAATTTCACACAGATGCTTCGTAATTTTACCATACCGGTCGGAGGGAGCAGGAGCGGGCATAGTGTTCATGAATTTGAGATTAACAAAGCGTTTTTTGACCTGTTTGAGGAATCTGAGATTAAGGAAGGCGAACTTGAAGCAGTCGTTGATGTTGAAAGGGATTCAATGCATGCGGATATTGTGTTCACTATCACCGGTAAGGTAAGGATCAGCTGCGACAGGTGCCTGAGTATGTTCGATCACCCGGTCAGCTGCACTAACCGGTTGCTTGTCAGGTACGGCATCGAGCGGGATGACAGTGATCCTGATATGATTACCCTTCCCTATGATGAAAACGAGTTGGATCTGAAGCAGTATATCTATGAATTTATACATCTTGCGCTTTCGATCCGGAGAACGCATCCCGACGATGCGGACGGGAACAGCACGTGTGATCCCGTGATGCTTGAGAAGCTCAGGGAACATCTTATTGATGACGAAGCAGGAGAAAATCCCGGATGGGAAGAATTAAGGAAATTAATGAATGACAATTAAAAAAGATTAAAATGGCACATCCCAAACACAAACATTCGAAGACCAGGAGAGATAAGCGCAGGACTCATTACAAAGCAACTGCCCCCACGACGGCCGTCTGCTCCAACTGCGGATCTTCGGTTCAGTATCACAGGGTATGTCCTGAATGCGGTTTCTACAGAGGCAGGCTGGCCATTGAGAAAAAGGCAACTGCCTGATTTTCATAACCAAACCTGATTAGCTATGAATATCGGCGTAGATATCATGGGCGGGGATTACGCACCTTACGCTGTGGTGGAGGGTGTGGCTGATTCTCTTGAGTACCTTTCTGACGATGACACCCTGGTACTTGTGGGTGACGAAAAAGCCATCGTTGAAAAGCTTGGCGGGATGAATGTGTCATCGCCGCGGCTGAAGATCGTTCCTGCCACCGAGGTTATTGAAATGGGCGATCATCCTGCTCGTGCATTTTCCCAGAAGAAGAATTCAAGCATAGCGGTTGGTTTCAGAATGCTGAAGGAAGGCGGGCTGGACGGTTTCTGCAGCGCGGGTAATACAGGCGCCATGCTGGTAGGAGCAAGTTATACGGTAAATGTGATACCGGGTGTTTTCAGACCGGCACTTGCAACGATGTTGCCATGTGTCGACGGACGCAATTCAGTTATGCTCGATGTGGGCCTCAATACCGACAGCAAGCCGGATGTCCTTATGCAGTACGGCATCCTTGGCAGCCTTTATGCCAAATTTGTTTTGTCCATCCCCGAGCCCAACGTGGGGCTCCTTAATATCGGTCGTGAAGAAACAAAGGGTACAGCAACCGTGAAAGCAGCCTACGAGCTCATGAAGGAACATCCCGGGCTGAATTTTGCAGGCAACATCGAAGGACATTCGCTTTTCCATGAGGATATAACTGATGTGGTTGTCTGCGACGGTTTTATTGGCAATATTGTCCTGAAGCAGGCTGAAGCAATTTATATGTTATCAAAAAAAATAAATATTGCGCACCCGTTTTTCGAACGGTTGAATTTCGAGAATATCGGAGGAACTCCGATTGTGGGTATCAACGCCAACGTTGTTATAGGACACGGTATTTCGAAGCGGAAAGCCATTATGAACATGATCCTTCAGACGCGGGCGGTTGTGAAGGCAAATCTTGCAAAGAAGATTATAGAAGCAATCTGAACTTATTATGGGGAAAATCAGAGCTGTCATAACCGGCATCCATGCATGGGTTCCGGAATACAGGCTGACTAATCTGGAACTCTCGAAGATGGTCGACACTTCGGATGAATGGATTATGCAGAGAGTCGGGATAAAGGAAAGACGTATCCTTAAGGGGGAAGGTCTGGGCACCTCGGACATTGCCGAACACGCGGTGAGAGGATTGCTTGAAAAGACAGGTACTTCCCCCGATGAGGTCGATCTGCTTATCTGCGCCACAGTTACCCCCGATATGGCCTTCCCTGCAACCGCGAACATCATCTCCGACAAGGTTGGGATAAAGAATGCATTCAGTTTTGATCTCGGGGCCGCCTGTTCAGGATTTCTCTTTGCACTGCAGACTGCCTCAGCATATATATTTACCGGAAAGTTCAAAAAAGTCGTTGTAGTAGGAGCAGATAAGATGTCATCCATCACCGATTACACCGATCGTACCACCTGTCCGCTCTTTGGCGATGCTGCCGGGGCAGTGTTGCTTGAACCCACCAGGGAGGATTACGGAATAATGGACTACATATTGCACACCGACGGATCGGGCCGGAAGTACCTTCATATGAAGGCAGGGGGATCTGCAAAACCTGCTTCCCATGAAACCGTTGATGCGCGTGAGCATTTCATTTACCAGGAAGGGCAGAGCGTTTTCAAGTTCGCGGTCGTTAACATGGCCAATGTTGCAGTCGAAATAATGGATAGGAACAAGCTCAAACCGGAAGATATAGCCTGGCTGGTTCCTCACCAGGCCAACCTGAGGATAATCGAAGCCACCGGCAGAAGGATGGGGCTTCCTCCGGAAAAGGTTATGGTGAACATCGAGAATTACGGAAATACAACCGCCGCAACAATTCCTCTTTGCCTTTGGGAATATGAAAAGAAACTCAAAAAGGGAGATAAGATCATCCTCGCCGCGTTCGGCGGCGGCTTCACCTGGGGATCGGTGTATGTCAAATGGGGCTATGACCCTGCCTCGGTTTTATAATACGCAAACGCTATCCGGCCCCGTCAGGGGCGATATGATATAGGGCGGGGCAACACCCCGTTTAAGGCACCCACACATTGGATGACCGATGTGAGCAAAATCCAGCCATGAGTGTTATTTTCCCAAAATTATTTTTGCCCGCAATAGTTTTTATGTTTGTGAGTTATTATGTTTGTAAGTGTAATCCTGAAAAAAATGGCAAAATTCAACGAACCGGAGAATAACGCGGTAAATCTGATAAGTAACGGCACCGAAATCACGGGTGACATTAAATCGAACGGCGACATACGGATAGACGGGTTTCTGTCCGGCAACCTCACGACAAAGGGGAAAGTTGTTATAGGCCCGACAGGTAAGGTGAAGGGAGAAGTCTATTGCAAAAACTCGGAAGTATCCGGTTCAGTTGACGGTAAGATATCCGTGAGTCAGCTGCTGACTCTGAAAGCTGATTCAAAAATTACCGGGGAAATTCTTACTTTCAAGCTTTCAATTGAACCGGGAGCAAAATTCACCGGGAACTGCAAAATGAGTGAAAGCGAAAATAATGAACCAGCAAGCTTTGCCAAAGAAAAAGAATCAGAAAGAGCCGGAGAAAAAACCGGTAAGTGACGGACTGCATAACTTTGCACGTTACTCCGGGATGGCCTTTCAGATGATGGCCATCATCCTGGTCACCACATGGGGCGGAGTAAAGCTGGATAAGGTGCTTAAACTTGAAACCCCGGTTTTTACAGTCGTTCTGTCGCTTCTGGGAGTTTTTGCCGCTATTTACACTTCGCTCAGGGATTTCATTAAAAAATAACCCTCTAATCTTGAAGGATTTCAGAAAGTGGTTTTTATGGCTGCTGCTCCTGGATGCAGTGGTTTTTATTACAGGCCATGCCGTCAGATACCTGTCAGGGATTTCTTTCCCATTTGGCGAGCTGGCTGTTCCGGCTCTCTCTTTCACTTTCATCTCGGTTGTGGTCATGGTGGTGTTCTTCATGGGCCTGAAAAAGGATCAGGCAGCCAGGACAATGCATATCCTTGTTGCCATTAGTCTTAAGCTGCTGCTCGAACTGGTGCTTGCGCTGGTTTGGTTCTTTATTGCCAAAAAAACCTCCCATACAGCTTTGTTTTTGTTTTTTGTATTATATTTACCGTTCACGGTGTTCACCACGTTTGCGATGTTTAACACCCTAAAAACCAAATCTTTATAAAATCAAAATCGATTTGAAAAGGATATATTTTACGGGACTTCTTTTTATCTTTCTGGGCGTTTTTGGTTTTCCTGCCCCGGGCCAGGAAACACATTCCGGCGGAGAAGCAGAAGAGGAATTCGACGCTAGTTCATTCATTCTTGAGCATATCTACGATTCTCACGAATGGCATATCATGACGAAGAAGAACGGGGAACATGTCTCTCTTCAGCTTCCTGTGATTCTTTATTCAAAAGGCAGCGGATTGCATGTGTTTTCTTCAAAAAAGCTTGCCCATGGTCATGAGTATAACGGATTTCGTCTTGAGGAAGAAGGCGACCTGAAAGGAAGGATAGTAAAGGTAAAGTCGGACGGGACTGTTGATATGGAAAACATTCCACTCGACTTTTCGATCACCAAGACGGTTCTGGGTATGATGGCTGCCGCTCTGATTGGACTGTGGCTCTTCCTGGCGCTTGCACGGTCGTATAAAAAGACCGGGATAAGCCATCCCAAAGGTATTCAGGGTTTTCTTGAACCCATTGTTCTTTTTGTCAGGGATGATATTGCCATTCCGAATATCGGAGAGAAGAAAGCCGGCAAATTCATGCCCTACCTGCTTTCGGTTTTCATCTTCATCCTGATCAATAACCTGATGGGGCTGGTTCCTTTCCCGCCACCTTTCGGTGCCAATGTCACAGGAAACATTGCAGTTACATTGACGCTGGCGCTTTTCACATTCTTCATGATTCAGCTGAACGGCAACAAAACCTACTGGAAGGATATTTTTGCGGCACCCGGGGTTCCGGTCTGGCTTCTTCCGATAATGATTCCGGTTGAGCTTATCGGTATGATCTCAAAGCCGTTTGCCCTGATGGTCCGATTGTTTGCAAACATTACAGCCGGTCATATTATTGTCCTCAGCCTGGTTTCCCTGATCTTTATTTTCAAGTCGCTGGCTGTGGCTCCGGTTTCAATCTTATTCGTGATATTCATGGATTGCCTCGAACTTCTGGTGGCATTCCTTCAGGCATATGTTTTTACTCTGCTGTCGGCCCTGTTTATAGGAATGGCAGTGGTAGAGGAACATCATTGATAGTTATTGTATAATTAAAAGTTAAAGTTATGACAGGTACATTGGCAGCAATCGGAGCAGGGCTCGCAGTTATCGGAGCAGGTCTCGGTATCGGAAGGATCGGCGGATCAGCTATGGAAGCGATAGCCCGGCAGCCTGAAGCTGCAACAAAAATTCAGTTGGCAATGATTATTTCGGCAGCTCTTATTGAAGGAGTTGCTCTCTTTGCCGTTGTTGTTGCTCTTATTGCCTAAAAGAATTGAAATCCTTCAACGGTTGGTTGAAGGATTTCTTTATTTAAATCATTTAAAACACCTTATATGATCTTAGCAAGTAATATTCTGACAACTCCCGCGATCGGGACACTCTTCTGGACTGTCGTGATATTCACGTTGTTCTTTCTTATTCTCACCAAATTCGCGTGGAAGCCGATTCTGAACATGGTAAAGCAGAGGGAGGAGATGATCAAGGGGTCGCTTGCCTCGGCAGAGAAGGCCAGGAAAGAAATGGTAAAGCTTCAGAGCGACAATGAGGCTATCCTGAAGAAGGCCCGCGAGGAACGCGAGTCAATCCTTAAGGAAGCCAGGGAGGTTCGCGACAAGATGATAGCAGAAGCCAAGGGAAAGGCCTCGGAGGAGGCTGATAAGATAGTCGAAAAGGCCAGAACGGGAATCGAAAGGGAGAAAGCCCTGGCGCTTACCGATATCAGGGAACAGGTTGCAAACCTGTCTGTGGATATCGCCTCAAAGCTTCTCGGCGAAAGACTGAGTCAGACAGGGGAGCAGGGAAAGCTTATCGACCATTACCTTAAGGATATTGATCTTAAAAAGAACTAAACGGTTAAGTGAGTAATGAACGAAAGCAGAATTTCGGTAAGATATTCCAAAGCACTTTTCCAGTCAGCTCTCGAAAAGAATATTCTCGATACTATTAATCAGGATATGGTTCTTATCCGTGATATTTGCACCATCCCGGAAGTAAGGGAACTGTTGAAAAATCCGGTGATAAGGCCCTCAAGAAAGGGTGAAGCGCTTAAGGGCATTTTCGGTAAGGAGATACATCCTCTCACCCTGTCGCTGGTCGATCTGGTTGTCGGAAACGGCAGGGAAAGGTATCTTCCTTCCATTGCACGGGTATTTGTGCATGAGACGAAGAAACACAGGGGAGTCACTGAATCGGTGCTTACCACGGCGGTTAAAATTGATCCCGAACTCAAGAAGCAGGTATCCGGCATGATTGAAAAACTGCTGGATACGAAAGTCGATCTTAAGGAAAACATCGATGAGTCGATAATAGGAGGATTCATTCTTAAGGTGGAGGACAATTATGTTGATGCCAGTATCAGGAACAAGTTAAGGAAGATACGGTCGGAGTTGGTGACCGGAACCTTTGAGAGACGTATTTAACCATAAAGGAATTATAAGCAATAAAATATGGCAAGTATTAAACCAGCAGAAGTTTCAAAAATCCTCAGACAGCAGCTTGAAGGCATACAGACCGGCGTTGAGCTTGAAGAGGTCGGCACTGTCCTGGAGGTTGGCGACGGGATCGCCCGCATTTACGGGCTTTCAAATGCAGAGTCGAATGAGCTGATAGAGTTCGAGAATGGCATTCAGGCGATTGTGTTAAACCTTGAAGAGGACAATATTGGTGCTGTTCTTCTCGGACCGACTGAGGAGATAAGCGAAGGCGACATTGTCAAACGCACCGGGAGGATCGCCTCTATAAACGTTGGAGAAGGCTTATTGGGAAGGGTTATCACCCCGACCGGTCAGCCGCTCGACGGCAAGGGACCCATTGAAGGTGATGTGTATGAGTTGCCCTTCGAAAGAAAGGCTCCGGGTGTAATTTTTCGTCAGCCTGTAAAGCAGCCTCTTCAGACTGGTATTAAGGCAATCGACGCGATGATCCCTATCGGAAGAGGTCAGCGCGAGCTGATCATTGGTGACCGACAGACGGGAAAAACAGCTATAGCCATCGATACGATTATTAACCAGCGCAGTAACTTTGAAAAGGGAAAACCGGTCTATTGCATATATGTAGGGATCGGCCAGAAAGGCTCCACAGTGGCAAATATTGCCAGGACGCTTGAGGAGCACGGAGCTCTCGACTACACGGTGATAGTACTTGCAACTGCTTCCGACCCTGCTGCTTCACAGTTCTATGCACCTTTTGCAGGAGCTGCCATCGGGGAGTTCTTCCGCGACACGGGCCGTGATGCCCTGATTATTTACGACGACCTTTCCAAGCAGGCCGTCTCTTACCGCGAAGTTTCCCTTCTGCTCCGCCGTCCACCCGGACGTGAAGCATACCCGGGCGACGTTTTCTACCTGCATTCAAGGCTCCTTGAAAGAGCTGCCAAAATAATCGAATCGGACGATGTTGCCAAAAAGATGAACGATCTGCCTGAATCGATCAGGCACATGGTGAAAGGAGGAGGGTCGCTGACCGCGCTCCCTATCATTGAAACACAGGCAGGCGATGTGGCTGCATACATTCCGACAAACGTGATCTCGATCACCGACGGACAGATATTCCTTGAATCAAGCCTCTTCAACTCAGGTGTCCGCCCGGCAATCAATGTCGGTATCTCGGTATCGAGGGTTGGAGGAAACGCCCAGATCAAGGCGATGAAGAAAATTGCAGGAACCCTCAAGGTTGACCAGGCACAGTACCGGGAGCTGGAAGCTTTCTCGAAATTCGGTTCCGACCTCGACGCTTCAACACTTGCAATCCTTAACAAGGGAGCCAGGAACGTAGAGATACTGAAACAGGGCCAATACTCACCAATGCCCATTGAAAAGCAGGTTGCAATTATTTTCTGCGGAACCATGGGATTGCTGAAGGATGTTCCTGTAAACAAGGTCAGGGAATTTGAAAACCAATACCTCGAATATCTCGAGCTGAAGCACAGGGATGTACTCGACCAGCTCGCTGAAGGTTTACTGAATGATAACATTACTGAGATTCTCGGGAATACTGCTCAGGAGCTAGTAAAAAAATACAAATCCTGAAAGTGCCGCGGAAACTGAAAAATTAAATCTTGAATGCCTAATTTAAAAGCAATACGGGTAAGGATAGCCTCTGTCAAGTCAACACGGCAGATCACATCTGCAATGAAAATGGTATCCGCAGCCAAGCTCAGGAAAGCACAGGATAAGATTGTCAGACTGAGGCCTTATGCAAACAAGCTTCACGATATACTTGTGAACCTTTCGCAAAGTCTTGCCGAATCGCAGGTTGAAAACATCTATGCCAGGGAGGGCACGCCGGAGAAAGTGCTGATTGTAATGATTACATCTAACCGGGGACTCTGCGGCGCTTTCAACTCAAACGTGGTAAAGGAAGCCAGAAATCTTGTTGCCGAAGTATACTATGACCAGTACAGGAAAGGCAATGTCAGGTTCCTGACGATAGGGAAGAATGGTTTTGACAACATGAGGAAGCATAAATTCACCATTGCTGCAGAATACAATGACCTACTTAACGATCTGACCTTCGAAAGGACAGTGACGATTGCTGAAAAGGTGATGCAGGCTTTCACAACCGGTGAATACGACAGGGTGGAGTTGATTTACAATCATTTCAAGAATGCGGCTGTTCAACAGCTCACAAGGGAAGTGTTCCTTCCGGTGCAATCGGTTCAGGGAGAAGTGAAGGCATCTGTAAATACCGACTATATCTATGAGCCAGGCAGGGAAGAGATAATAAGGGAGCTGATCCCGGAATCGCTCAAAATACAATTCTACAAGGCGATACTCGACTCCTTTGTGGCTGAGAACGGAGCCAGGATGACTGCAATGCACAAGGCTACGGATAATGCCACAACCATGATCAGCGAACTTACACTGCAGTACAACAAGGCAAGACAGGCATCCATTACGAACCAGATCCTTGAAGTTGTCAGCGGGGCCGAGGCGTTGAAAGGATAAGCAATGAAATTCTGATAGCAGAAAAGGATATGTACACTCAACCGGAACTAAAAAAGATAATCGACACATCGCTTGTCAACCTTTCCTACAATCAGGAGTCGGAAAGACTGACCGATCCGGTTAAGTATGTCCTTTCATTAGGCGGAAAACGGCTCAGGCCGGTTCTTGCACTGCTGGTCTGCGACATGTACGGCGATAAGATAGATGAGGCAGTCATACCTGTTACAGGCCTCGAGATCTTTCACAATTTTACACTTGTCCACGATGACATAATGGACAAGGCTCCCGTGAGAAGGGGATTCTCCACGGTTCACACCAAATGGAATGTAAATCAGGCAATACTCTCGGGCGACATAATGGCCTTCATGACCAGTGAATGCCTGCTCCAGAGTCCGCTTAACCTTCTGCAGAAAGTTTTCAGGATATTCAACAAAACTGCCATTGAGGTATGTGTTGGTCAGCAGCTTGATATGGATTTTGAAAAGGCCACCATTGTGTCGCGTGCAGAATATATAAGAATGATTGAGCTCAAAACTGCTGTACTGATAGCCGCTTCGGCACGGATAGGAGCGCTTTTCGGCGGGGCCGACGACAGGGAAGCAGATATTATGTACGAGTTCGGGAGGAATCTTGGAATTGCATTTCAGATACAGGATGACATCCTCGACACCTACGGCGACAAGAAGGTTTTCGGCAAGACAACCGGAGGGGATATCCTGGCACGGAAAAAGACCTTCCTGTATGTCAGAGCCATGGAAATAGCTTCAACGGAACAAAAGAAGAAGCTTCAGGAGTTGTACACTGCTGATAATGATCCGGTGTTGAAAGTCAGGGAAGTTACGGAACTGTATGATCAGCTCAGGATCAGGGCTTTTTCGGAGAGCCTCATGGAAGACTATCACAGGAGCGCCATGGGATTTCTTGAAAAGGCCGGCGCTGCCGCCGACCGGAAGACGGAGCTGTTTCAGATGGCAGGATCGCTTTTTGGACGCGATCACTAAAGAAATGATTATTTGATTTGAGAGAAACATAATTTTAACACAATAATAATTCGGATTTATGGCAAAGAATACTGGGAAAATAAGCCAGATCATCGGACCGGTGGTTGACGTGGTGTTTGACAGGCAGGGTGTTGAAATGCCCGATATTTATGACGCCCTCGAGATCAAAAGGAATGATGGCTCATCCCTTATCGTTGAGTGTCAGCAGCATATCGGCGAGAATACGGTTAGGACCATTGCAATGGACTCAACTGACGGATTGCGCAGGGGGATGGAGGTCATAGCAACCGGAGCACCTATCACGATGCCTATCGGAGACCAGATAAAGGGACGTCTCATGAATGTGACGGGAGAGGCTATAGACGGGCTTGGAGCACTCGACAGGAAGGGCGGCTATCCTATTCACAGGAAACCTCCGAAATATGAGGATCTTTCAACTGAGAAGGAGGTTCTCTACACGGGGATCAAAGTGATCGACCTTATCGAGCCTTACTCAAAGGGAGGTAAAATCGGTCTGTTTGGGGGCGCAGGTGTCGGGAAAACAGTTGTTATTCTCGAGCTTATCAACAACATTGCCAAAGCCTATTCCGGATTATCAGTTTTCGCGGGAGTTGGAGAAAGGACCAGGGAAGGGAACGATCTCCTGCGCGAAATGCTTGAAGCCGGTGTTATTAACTACGGGAAGGAGTTTCTCAGGAATATGGAATCGGGTGGATGGGATCTCTCAACGGTTGATCAGGCTGCTCTTAAGGAATCCAAGCTTGCACTTGTTTTCGGTCAGATGAATGAACCCCCCGGAGCAAGGGCAAGGGTAGCGCTGTCGGGACTTTCAATAGCCGAACACTTCAGGGATGGCGACGGGAAAAGCGGCGGAAGGGATATCCTATTCTTTATGGATAACGTCTTCCGTTTCACCCAGGCCGGATCTGAAGTATCCGCGCTTCTCGGACGCATGCCTTCGGCCGTTGGTTACCAGCCGACTCTGTCGACCGAGATGGGCATTATGCAGGAGCGTATCACATCGACACGTCACGGCTCGATCACCTCGGTACAGGCAGTGTATGTGCCGGCCGACGACCTGACCGACCCTGCACCCGCAACTACATTCGCCCACCTCGATGCAACAACAGTGCTCAGCCGTAAAATATCGGAGCTCGGTATTTATCCGGCTGTAGATCCGCTCGATTCGACATCGAGGATACTTTCAGCAGATATAGTAGGAGAGGCACATTACAACTGTGCACAGCGGGTTAAGGAAATTCTGCAGAGATACAATGAGCTTCAGGATATCATCGCCATCCTCGGGATGGATGAACTGTCGGAAGAAGACAAGCTGGTGGTTCACAGGGCAAGAAGGGTTCAGAGGTTCCTTTCCCAGCCTTTCCATGTGGCTGAACAGTTCACGGGTATCAAGGGAGTGCTCGTTTCAATCGAGGATACCATCAAGGGATTCAATATGATCCTCGAAGGAAAAGTTGACCAGTATCCCGAATCGGCATTCATGCTGGTCGGTACCATCGAGGATGCAATAGAAAAAGGAGAAAAAATTCTAGCCCAGTCAAAGTAACCAGTAAGCCGGTATTCGGTAATCTGTAATCGGTATTCGGTATTCTCACGCCGCATACCGCATACCGCACGCCGCACACCGCCTTACCAGCAACCAGCAACATCTTTAAAATGAAGATAGAAATCATTACTCCTGACAAAAAAGTATATGATGGGGAGGTCAAATCTGTAAGGGTCCCCGGCAAAAAGGGCTCATTCCAGGTACTGAAGGACCATGCTCCCATTATTTCAACTCTCGAAAACGGACCGGTGATCATCGTCGACATGGCCGGCAATGAATCAATATTCGAGATCAACGGCGGTGTGATTGAGGTAAAAGCCAACAAGATCATTCTGCTGGCCGAATCGGTTAAATAAACCAAAAGCTGATGACTTCCGATGAATTCAGGAAACATGCCCATGAACTGGTCGACTGGATGGCCCGTTATATGGATGAGGTTGAAAAATATCCTGTCAAATCGACAGTAAAACCAGGGGAGATATTCAGCAAACTGCCCGACGAACCTCCCCTTAAACCTGAATCCTTTGAATTGTTCATGAAGGATATGGACGAGATTATCATGCCGGGCATTACCCACTGGCAGAGCCCGAATTTCTATGCATATTTCCCGGCCAACACGAGCGCCCCTTCCATTCTTGCTGAAATGATCATGGCAACTCTGGGAGCGCAGTGCATGATCTGGGAAACATCCCCTTCTGCCGCTGAACTCGAGGAGAAAATGATGATCTGGCTGAGGGACCTGATCAGGCTGCCGAAGACTTTCGAGGGGGTGATCCAGGATTCGGCTTCAACCTCCACTCTTGCCGCCATTCTGACTGCAAGGGAGAAGGCGACTGATTTCATGTGCAACGATGAAGGAGCCGCATCATTACACGGATTAAGGGTCTATTGTTCGGAGCAGACTCATTCCTCGATTGAGAAGGCAGTTAAAATAAGCGGAATAGGCAGAAAAAATCTGGTGAGGATACCTGTCAGGAAAGACTTCACCATGGATGTGCAGAAACTCAGGGCTGCCATTGAAAACGACAAAAAGGCCGGTTTAAAGCCATGCTGCGTTGTTGCCACTATCGGAACCACAGGAACCACTGCAATCGATCCGCTCAAGACAATTGGGAAAATTTGTGCCGAAAATGGCATCTGGCTTCATGTAGATGCCGCGATGGGGGGAACAGCCCTTATCCTTCCCGAATATCAGTGGATGCTGGATGGCCGTGAATTCATCGATTCAATAGTATTCAATCCGCATAAATGGATGTTCACCGGGTTCGATTGCTCGGCATATTTTGTGAAGAACCCGGCTTATCTTATCAAGACATTTGAAATCCTTCCGGAATATCTCAGGACAAGGACCAGGGGGGCGGTGAACGACTACCGCGACTGGGGAGTTCCACTCGGACGAAGGTTCAGGGCTCTCAAGCTCTGGAGCGTCATCAGGATGTACGGTGCAGAGGGGCTTCGCGACAAGGTCCGCGGGCATATCAGAATAGCAAAGCGGCTGGCAGAAATGATAATGCGTGAGAATGACTTTCAGATCCTGGCCCCGGTTACCCTGAATGTGGTCTGTTTCAGGTACAAACCAGCCGGGAAGGATGAAGATGAGCTGAACAGGCTCAATGAAACGCTAAACCACCGGCTTAATGATGAGGGGAAGATTTACCTGACTCATACCACCGTCAACGGGGTTTATACCCTGAGAATGGTAACCGGCCAGACAAACGTCACTCCGGAGCATGTTGAAAAAGCCTGGAAGCTGATTATGAAGACAGCAAGGGGGCTTTAGAGCTTGTATCCGCTCAATCCTTTATTTTTTCCGATATTCATACCGAAGATGTCAATCCCGAACAACATCTTAAGGTAAGGGGTTTCCCCGATAGCCCGCCAGGAAGCCTCGACTCCCGACGATATCATAAAGGGAATCCTGAAAAGGTAGAAGTCAGCCATCAGCTGAACCCCGAACGATCTGAAAGTCTCACTGTAATCGTGATTTTCCATCGTAAGCACCCTTCTTCCTTCCTCATTCAGATCGGAAATGAAAATATAGCTGTCTTTCCCCACCGATTGATCATAGAAAATATCTGACCTTATCCGTGTCATGTACATAATGCCACCCATTCTGAAATCGGGATAGGCGATGGGCATGAAGTAGTCGATCGAGCCTGTCCGGAGTTCCCGGGAGATAATGTTGTCGTACCATTTGTCAAGATATGGCTTCCTGGCCCCGATATAGCCCCTTGCAAAAGATATCCTGTTGCCAAGTATGTATTTCCCGGGATTCTGTTTTTCTGCTTCAAACCTGAGCCTGAAACCATGGTTCTTCAATCCCCCGGGGAAGTACAACGAAACCTTTCCCGACATGATATCGCCGTAAATATCGCTGTCGAACGGATAATCGGAATAACTTAGGTCGATTGTCTGCGCGAACCGGGGATAGATGTCCCTTATGGCCTGGCGCCGGTAATTTGAGAAGTATATCCTTCCCGTAAGCTGGTTCTGAAGGTTGTCCCAGGTATCTTTATCGCGGAGATAGATGTAATCATTTTTAATCGAGGAGGACGCAGACAGGTAAAGCTGTTTTGTGAAGGTCCCTCCCCTGAAAGCAAGCGGGAGATAGATCTTGTTGTTCCATGAGTATCCGTCCGACAGGATATCAGGATCAGACACATCTTCGCTGAACTTCTCTACATAGACTGGGTTTCCGTATTCAATACCTGATTCAAACATTGGGTACCACCCCATCCAGCTGATCTTTGAATGAAACTTATGCCTCTGGTCAGTGTATTCATATCCAAAGGTGGAAATGAGGCTGCTGAGGTTATTCTGGGTCATCAGGGTGAATCCGGGTGCCACTGCTGAAAGATCATCCTGGATCTCGTCAATGTCGGCATAGAAAGGCATCCAGCTGTGGAATCTGAAGAGGTTCTTCCATTTCCTGTAGGGCGATGGGAAGTAGACATTTCCGGAAGCGTTTTCGGCAGGCGGCTTTTGAAGTTTAAACCGGTTGATCAGATAAGAATCAGGCGAATTGAAAATCATACCAGTTTCAATTGTCTGCGGAATTCTTAAAATGCTGATATTGTTACCAGACGATGAATAGTCGGAGAAAAGCATCTTTGAACCGTTGATGCTGATGTCGGTTGCACCGAATGTCGATCTGGTCAGGGCAGTAACCGTTCCGTCAGGTTTCCTCAGGTATATATTTTCTGTGCCGTTGAGGGAACTGACATAAAACAGGGAATCGTTTCTGAGGAATGAAGACTGGATGTCGTTGGTGCCGGGTTCAATAAGCGTTTGCCAGGCGTTTTCCTCAAGGCTGAAGCGCAGTATTCCCTCACCCTGTTCCGTAAGATGGATCACTGTGAGGAAAGCTCCAGATGCGTCCCACTGGGGCCTCTGGAGAGCGGCGTTGCCGGGTGAAACGACAGAGTGAAGCTTGTCGCCGCTGACGGCATCGAGGAAATTCAGCGTGTTGCGGTTGTCGGTCCTGTTTTCAACTGCGGCAACAAGACTGCCGTCGGGAGAAATTGAGGCCGACATGTACCTTGACTTTCCTGTAAGCCGGCGGGTCTGGTCATTATGGAGGTCCATCACCATAATATCCGACCATTCCCTGTTCTCCCATCTCGGGTCGGAATGAGTCTCAACCCATACAAGCCTGTCATTTCCGTAAGATATGTAATATGGATAGATGTTCCCCGGAATATGGATTCTTTTCTCGCTGTTATCCGAAGGCCTGATCAGTACGAAAGAAGGAGGGTCGGACAGGGAGGTTTTTACAGCTATTATCTCATCATTGCTAACAAGTACGGGAGAATGGTAGTTAATGAATTTTTTCCCTTTGGAGGGATTCAGAACAGTGTAGTTCAGGCTTGCCGATCTGGCATTGTCCTTTGTCCAGGCTGTCCTGAGCGAATCGAAGGTTTCGTTGAAAAGTCGGTTTTTGGTCAGCGAGGCTGACTTCCGGAGGCTGAGGTTCACGGGGTTAATCAGGAAAGGAGCATTCCCCGTCAGTCTGAGGGCCTTTTGCCACATCTGCTGATCATATTTCGAGTATGACCAGGCCATCATCTGATATCCGTACTGGTAATAGTCGGGAACGAAATCGCGGAATGATCCGTTTACCGATTTATCGTAAGAGAATACGTTTCCCCTTTCGATCATCAGGGCTTTAAGTTGTTTCTGGAATGACGCGGTTCTTCCCCTTCCCGAGCCGGTAAGCGCCGATTCGGAAAATACCGCGTCCCCTTCGAGATGCCAGAGAGGAAGCAGGCCGGCGACAACTCCTGTGAACTGCTGACCGGAAATAACCGACATCACCTTTGTGAATCCCTTGTTGAGCGACTCCATCTGCATCACATGGGTAAGCTCATGAATGGCAAGCTGGGTGTTTGCGTCGAGGGGGATGGAGTTTTGCTCCGGAGTGGGGTAGATCTCCATCCTGTCGGGGGCCCATGCTACATATCCGTTCGATCCGGTTGTATGATTGTGTATTACAACGGGGATTCTGAATTTTTTAACCGGATAGAGATGCGACAGCTGAGACCAGGCTTTGTCGAGCGACCGTGCAAAATCGATTCCGGCATCACCGTAGGTCTCAGGGTAGATCAACGTGAACCGGTCGGTTTTGATCTGCATCCATTTCAGTGCGGCCGGATCCTGCCCTGTGTTATAATATTGGGCTGATGCGATCCCTGAAAGGAAAACAGATACGATGAAGGCCAGGGCCCTGCTTAATTTCATAACAGGCAATTTATGCAAAAATAGCAAAATTAGCCGGGGAGCCGACATCTGGACAGAGTCTGAAAAATTTCGTAATTTCACCGCTCGGTCATTTGAATGAATTTCAGGATAAACCAAACTTTATTGATGAACAAATACAAGCTGACAGAAAAGATAACCGGCTGGGTTGTATTCACGATAGCCCTGGTCACTTATCTTCTTACCCTTGAGCCAACGACAAGCCTTTGGGATTGCGGTGAATATATTGCATCAGCCTTCAAGCTAGAGGTCGGGCATCCTCCCGGAAACCCGGTCTTCATGGTTGTTGCCCGGTTCTTTACACTGTTTGCCCTTGGCGACACGGCAAAAGTGGCAGCCACGATAAATGCCATGTCGGCCCTTGCAAGTGCATTCACGATACTCTTTCTTTTCTGGACCATCACCCATCTGGCCAGAAGGATAATGCTGGGTAAAAACGGTAATCCGGGCCTTACCAATACGGTTGCAATCATATCTGCCGGCGTAGTCGGAGCCCTGGCCTTCACTTTCTCCGATTCATTCTGGTTTTCGGCGGTTGAGGGTGAAGTATATGCCTCTTCCTCATTTTTCACGGCACTTGTTTTCTGGGCAATCCTGATGTGGGAGGACGTTGCTGACGAGGAGTATGCAAACAGGTGGATAATTCTGATAGCCTTCCTTATGGGACTGTCAATCGGTGTGCATCTGCTTAATCTATTGGCAATTCCAGCCATAGTTCTGGTTTACTATTTCCGCAGGTATGAGTTTTCGTGGAAAGGCTTTGCCCTTTCGCTCGGAGTTTCGGTAATAGTGCTGGCCCTTCTTCTTTACGGGATCATGCCGGGGCTTGTTACGATTTCTTCCAGGCTCGACATGTTCTTTGTTAACTCTCTGGATATGCCGGCCAACAGCGGTATGATATTTCATTTTATCCTCCTTATCATTTTCTTTTTTCTCGCAATCAGGTCAACCCTGTACTCGAATGACAGGACAAAAAATGCAGCCTTCGCCATAGCTGCCATGTTGCTGTCGGGTGTATGGGTGATATCCGGATCGTTGATCCTGAATCTGATAGTGCTGGCAGCTGTTGCATGGTTTATATGGTATCTGGCGGGAAAGGACCGGGTTACCCTCAATACAGTTCTCACTACCGTGATGGTAATCCTTATTGGATTTTCAACAAATGCAATCATTGTGATAAGGGCAAATGCGAATCCTCCCCTTAATGAGAACCAGCCCGAGAATCCCTTCAGTCTGCTTTATTTCCTCAACAGGGAGCAATATGGTGCACGACCTCTTTTCAGGGGACAGTATTACAATGCTCCCGTGATTGATTATAAGAACGGTAAGCCGAAATATGTCCTGGAGGACGGAAAATACATAGTCAGCGCCTATGATCTTGAAAGGATTTATGATGAGCGCTTCCTTACAGTTTTCCCCAGGATGTGGAGTGAACAGAGTGATCACGAGGCCATGTACAAGGAATGGGGAAAAGTCAAGGGAACTCCTGTATCCGTAACAAATCAGTCGGGAGAGAAGGAAATCATCCGTAAACCTAAATTCAGCGAAAACCTCAGATTCATGTTCTCATACCAGTTCGGGTACATGTATTTAAGATATTTCATGTGGAATTTTGCCGGAAAGCAGAACGACACCCAGGGAACGGGAGGAGCCATAAACGGGAACTGGATAACTGGATTCAGGTTCCTCGACGAGCCCAGGACAGGGTCCCCCGATCTGCCACCCGGGATGAAGGATGATACCTCGAGGAATGCCTATTACCTGCTTCCCTTCCTGCTGGGCCTTGCCGGAATTTTTTACCAGCTTAACCGCGACTTCAGGAACTGGTGGGTGGTTTTGCTACTATTCCTTATGACGGGGGCCGCGATTGTCTTTTACCTTAATCAATATCCCAACCAGCCCAGGGAGAGGGATTATGCTTATGCCGGATCGTTTTACTTCTTCGCGATCTGGATCGGCCTGGGAGTACTGGCACTGTACGAGGGTTTGTCGAAGATCGTGGGAGAAAAGGCTTCTGCCCCGGCCGCCGGCGCTCTCTGCATGATTGTGCCGGTATTGATGGCCGTGCAGAACTGGGACGATCATGACAGGTCGGGTCGTTACCTGGCCCGCGATGTGGCCTTCAATTACCTTAACTCCTGTGCTCCGAATGCCATTCTGCTGACCAACGGCGACAACGACACCTTCCCCCTCTGGTACGCGCAGGAAGTGGAAGGAGTGAGGACCGATGTAAGAGTCTGCAATCTCATGCTGCTCAACACCGACTGGTATATCAATCAGATGAAAAGGGCGACCTATGAGTCGGCTCCGCTTCCGGTCACCCTGCCTCCGCGGAAGTATTACGATGGAGTGAACAATCAGGTGTTCATCGTTGAAAAGACAAAGGATCCGGTCAACATATCAACAGTCATCGACTGGGTGATGAGCGACAATAAAGCCACCAAGGTTCAGATATCGGCTAATGAAGTTCTTGATGTCATTCCGTCAAGGACTATAAGGATACCCGTTGATTCGGCAGCAGTGATCGCTTCAGGGACTGTGAAGCCTGAGGATGCCGACAAGATAGTTCCTTATATAGACATTCAACTGCAGGGAAGTTCTATATTGAAGAGTCAGCTTGTTATGCTCGACATTCTTGCCCACAACAACTGGGAGCGCCCAATCTACTATGTAACCGGAAACCATGATGATGCCTTCGGACTCGAAGAGTATTTCCAGCTTGAGGGCCTTGCTTACAGGCTTGTTCCGATAAAGTCGGAGAACAGGAGCTGGCTTGAGTACGGCAGGATTGATTCGGACATTTTGTACGAGAACGTGGCAAACAAGTTTGTCTGGGGCGGAGCCAATGATCCTGATGTGAACCTCGACTATCATCATTTAAGGACTCTCATGGTGATAAAAGCACGGTTTATCTATGCACGCCTGGCAAAGACTCTAGCCTCCGAAGGAAAGAATGAAAAGGCCGCGGCGATTCTGAACAGCTGTATGGAACTGCTTCCGCCTGATAAATTTCCATACGATCCGTATTTCACCGACCTTATTGAAGCATATTTCATGGCAGGAGATTCCGGCAGGGCTGTTCAGCTCACAAGGGATGTAAGCGGGTATTATTTTTCGCGGCTCGATTATTTCCTGAAGCAGAATCCCTATGTTCTGAGCTCTGCCGAGTATGAGATACAGTCAGCAATTCAGTACACCTCAAAAGCAGCCACATTTTGTGAGCAGTACGGGCAGAAGGAGATCGGAGAGGAGATCAACGGGAAACTTGAGGGATATTATGCCGAATACGTAGGCAAACAGAGGGTCCCTGCAAATTGAGATTAATTATGTCCCATTCGGGGCTTCAGCCCCCAATAGCTTTTTATGGGACTAAAGTCCCGGAAACAAAGAGGGGGGCTTTTATAACCGTCAGCTGAAGCTGACGGTAAAGGAAGAACGTATTCCAGCGAACTTTCAGTTGCGGTCAGCACTGTCCGAGGCAGTTCTTCTTTTTTCCGTCGGTTTAGTAGCAGTCAGCACTGTCCGAGGCAGTTCTTCTTTTTGCCGTTGGCTTCAGCCGACGGCAAGGAGCACACCACACTGCTTCCGGGGGCTTAAGCCCCCTTTCGCTGGAGTACCGACCTGTAAACAAAAAACAATTGAAAAAGATTTTCAGGAATGGAACAGAGCCTGATTTACCTCCTGTTTGAGATATTTTTCAAGAAGAGCATATACCTTCTCCGGATACACCGGTTTGAGAATGTATTCTGTACACCCCGCGATGAACGCCTCCGATTTTGACTGTTCCGACGAGTAGGCTGTGATCATGAGAACCGGCACGTTCTTCCTGGTTTTCCTGAACATCCTGGTGCAGTCGATGCCGTTTACCAGCGGAATAAGGAAATCCATTATAACCAGGTCAATTTTGATGTCTTTGTTGTTCAGGAAATCAATAAAATCCCTTCCCGTACGAAATTTGATAACCTCAGCCCCTGAACTCTGAAGGAGAGTTTCATAATACCTGATGGAAGGCACATCATCCTCAACAATGACTATGGTCTTGTCTGTTAATTCTAAGCTGCTGAAATTCAAGGACATTTAAAATTGAATTTGACTGTTACTAATTTACGACAACTTATAATTGTCAGCTTTATTAGCAAGCACAATTATTAACAACTTATAAACAAAATTAATGCCGCGAACCTAATTATCAAAGGTTTTAGTCAAAGAAAACAGCCGTTCGTCAAAACAGGAGGAAAGATATGATTACCTGCATTCCCAGTAGTAGCGTTTGTCACCTATCACCAGGTCGTCCTGGGTTTCTTTTGCAATCAGTTCGGCATCGCAATACTCTGCTTCCGGACCTTCGTTGATTATTCCGCGGCCTGTCTGAAATGTGATCTCGCGGCATATCTTGCATGTCCCGAGGACTTCGCATGAAGTGAATGCAATGGTAAGGAGTATGAATGATGTGGCGATTATTAATATCCGCTTCATAGGCCGGTTTTTACAAAATTAATAAATGCAAGTATTGTGCCCCTCTTTTCATTCAGAAACGAATAATTTTAAAAAATATTAGGTATTTTGATGCAACTATTTTTCAAAACGGGTGTCATTAATCCGGAATGGAAAACAAAAGGAAATAAAACATTACTGTCATGGAAGATACAAATAAAATGAAAAAGCATGTGACCGTGGTCGGAGCCATTCATATAGGTTTCGGTTTCATAGGTCTGATAGGCGCTCTTGCTGCATTTTTTGCACTGAGGTTTGCTCATGGTTTCGTGAGCAATGAGGAAATTCCCTCAATGGTGCTCAACTTTTTATCGGTGAGCCTGCCCATGCTGATAGGTTTTTTGTCGACCCTGGGGCTTGCAGGAGGCATAGGGCTTCTGTCATACCAGCCGTGGGCAAGGTTCATAGTGATGATCGTTGCGGCCATCGGGTGCCTCAACATTCCGATCGGAACACTCAAGGGAGTCTATTCACTCTGGGTGCTGCTTCAGGATGAAACGATCAAATTGTTTGAAGCCAAAAGGTATAATGGCAGTAAGACCACTTCGGACGGGGTATAGGTGGTCATAAAATGCTGTGGCAGTAAGTGAACAGGTTTTCATGAACCTGTCCTGTTTCTAATTAAGCCACAAATTACATCAACAGGGAGGATATCGCTGTTTTTTTGTCATATGGTTCCTCAGTGGTGTTTTCCCTTCCTGCACTTTCTAAGTCTTTTTTACCCCCCTGCCTCCCTAAAGGGCTAACCTTGATACACATCTTTCAATAAAGTTGGATCACTTAATTTCCATTTTGCGTTTTACCCCCCAGCCCCCCTAAAGGGGGGTTAAGAAACTGGTAATGTTAAATTTAGTAGTCAGGGGATAATTCATACCCTAATAGTTTTCCGTTTTCGGCTCGAAAGTTAATGTGGGCAATTAAAACCCTTTGACTCACTTGATAAATAGTTGTAATCCAGCGAACTAAAGCCCCCCTTTAGGGGGGTGGGGGGGTAGAACGTAAAAGGTATATGGAGTGATCCAACCTGGTAAAAAGATTTGGACAAAGAGTTGCTTTACGGGGTAGAGGTAGAAAATATCGGCACGGATTATAGATATAATTAAAATGACGTTTGAGATGTGGAATCCGATATTCATAAGTCCGACAGCTCTCTTTTTTTTCTAAATTGTCGCAAATTATTTTCCATGGCTGACGACAACAAGATAATCTTCTCGATGTACCGGGTCGGGAAGACCTTCCCTCCTCACCGACAGGTTCTTAAGGATATATCTCTTTCCTTTTTTCTTGGCGCCAAGATCGGAATAATAGGTCTTAACGGATCAGGGAAATCAACCCTTCTGAAGATAATTGCCGGAATCGAAAAAGAGTACCAGGGCGAAGTTACTTTCGTTCCCGGTTACACCGTTGGTCACCTGCCTCAGGATCCTCTTCTTGACGACAGCCGCACCGTGAGGGAGGTCGTTGAGGAGGGAGTCAGGGACACCATGAACCTTATTTCGGAGTATGAATCGATAAATGCTAAATTCGGGGAGCCGGAGGTTTATGAGAATCCCGACCGGATGCAGCAGCTGATGGACCGCCAGGCAGTGCTCCAGGAGAAGATCGACTATTCCGACGGATGGAACATCGATCATAAGCTCGAAAGGGCAATGGATGCACTCAGATGTCCCGACAGCGGCGCGAATGTAAGCATTCTCTCGGGAGGGGAGAGGAGAAGGGTTGCCCTCTGCAGGCTTCTTCTGAAGCAGCCGGATATATTGCTCCTCGACGAGCCTACCAACCATCTCGATGCCGAGTCGGTACAGTGGCTCGAGACTACCCTGAAGCAGTATCACGGTACTGTTATTTGTATAACACACGACAGGTATTTTCTCGACAATGTTGCAGGATGGATCCTGGAGCTCGACAGGGGCGAGGGGATCCCCTGGAAGGGCAACTATTCATCGTGGCTCGAACAGAAGACAAAACGCCTGGAAGTTGAGGAAAAAGGCAATGTAAAGAGAAGAAAGATACTCGAACGGGAACTCGAATGGGTAAGGATGTCGCCCAAGGCCCGCCATTCAAAATCGAAGGCCCGTCTGGGTGCTTACGAAAACCTTCTTAACCAGGATGTGAAGGCCAAGGAGGAAAGACTCGAGATATTTATCCCGAACGGTCCAAGGCTCGGGGATAAGGTGATAAGGGCGAAGAATGTAGCCAAATCGTTTGGTGACAAGCTCCTGTTTGAGGGCCTTGAATTCAACCTTCCTCCCAACGGCATTGTGGGCATCATCGGTCCGAACGGGGCCGGCAAGACAACCCTTTTCAGGATGATCATGGGTCAGGAAAAACCCTCGAAAGGAGATTTTGAGATTGGAGAGACAGTGGTGCTCGGCTATGTCGATCAGGCGCATACGGCAATCGATCCGGCCCTTACGGTCTATGAGGTGATTTCCGGCGGACAGAATGATGTGATGGTAGGCAACCGCCTCATAAATGCCAGGGCTTATGTTTCGCGATTTAACTTTACCGGGGCCGACCAGGAGAAGAAATGCGAGATGCTTTCGGGAGGGGAGAGAAACAGGCTGCATCTGGCTCTTACACTCAAATCAGGGGCAAATGTTCTGCTTCTCGACGAACCCACCAACGACATCGATGTCAACACCCTGAGGGCTCTGGAAGAAGGACTGGAGAGCTTTGCCGGTTGTGCTGTGATCATCTCGCACGACAGGTGGTTCCTCGACAGGATTACAACCCACATGCTGGCATTTGAGGGCGATTCAAAAGTGGTTTGGTTCGAAGGAAACTACTCGGAATATGAAGAGAATTACAAAAAACGCGTTGCAGACACAACGCCGAGAAGAATTAAATATAAAAAGCTGGCGTAAAATGTCTTGCAGGTCTTGCAGGTCCTGCAGGTCTTGCAGGTCAGGAAGACTTGCACGATTTGCATGACTTGCACGATCCCGAGTCGCTTCGCTTTCGGGACTACGTCTCCTCCTTTCATCGGAAACGTAGCTTGCACGACTTGCATGACTTGCACGACTTGCATGACTTGCACGACTTGCACGACTTGCATGACTTGCACGACCTTAATACTTACAATATGCGACCACTATTTATCACCTGTATCCTCTTTACCACGCTTCTTTGGACTTTTCCTGCCGAAGCCCAGATCGGCCGCCGGTTTCCTTCGGAGAGGAAGATTGTAACCGATCCGGTTACCGGGGTTCAGCTGACCTTTGTGACGAGCACCCGGTCGGGCGATTCAAAGATCTACCAGACTCACCGGCAGTGGACTGCCGACGGGAAGTGGCTTGTGTTCCGTTCGCGCAGGGTTCCGGGAGAGACTCTTGCAGTGAATGAGGAGACGGGCGATATTGTGCAGGTCTCGGAAGGCGGCTACATGGGTATGCTTACCCTGGCGGCTAAATCGATGAAGCTGTATTTCATGCGTATGACTCTCCGCCAGGTGGGGCAGAAGAAGCCCGGGCCGGTGCAGATTGTTGAGGTCGATCTGGCCCGGTTGTTTGCCGACAGTGAAGCCGGTCAGGTGAAAGCGGAAAATGAATACCAGAGGGTGTGCGGGACCATTCCGGCCGAGGTTGGCGCCGGTGGCGACATGGCCCTCGATGCCGATGAGGAGTGGGTTTACTACCGGATCGGGAAGGATGAAGCGGAAAGGCAGATAGCTCCAGGGATGAAGCCAGAACCAAACTTCGGTCCCGGGAACATGGGAGCGGGACCTTCGGGCATAGGGAAGATGAATATTAAAACCGGCGAGATGGGCTTTGTTGTTGCCGTGCCTTTTCAGGTGGGACATATCCAGACAAACCCATGGGTCCCGGGTGAGATAGTCTTTTGCTGGGAGACAGGCGGCAAGGCTCCGCAGAGGACATGGACGGTGATGTCGGATGGCACGGGACTCAGGCCGCTTTATCCCGAGTCGGAGTATGAGTGGGTCACTCACGAAGCAGTCATCACCCGCGATGAAGTGGCGATAGCGATCATGGGTCACAGGCCGGTGGGAACAGGTTCGGTTTCGGCCTCACAGACCGGTGAACAAAAGCATGCCGATCCTGCCAATCCGGGCCAGGAGCCGGTGTGGGGACCCTCGGGTACAAGGGAAAAACCCACCGGACTTGGGATAGTGAATCTCCGGACCCGTGAGATGACCATTGCCGGACAGACATTGTCGGGAAGCGGGCTGTGGCATGTGAATGGATCGGCCGACGGCCGTTTTGCAGTGGGTGACGACTTTGACCGCAATATATGGCTCATCAACCGTAAGACGCACGAAATGATCCTTCTGTCGGCCGGGCACAAGGTTACGGCTTCCGATCATCCGCATCCGACATTCAGTCCCGACGGCACCCGGATCGAGATCCAGTCGGCGATGCTTTCGGAGGATAACAGGTCGATGAATATATGTGTGATTCCGGTTCCGGACGAATGGCTGAAGGAATGAGGCGTGAGGTGTGAGGCAGAAGACGAAAAGACTGAGGGACGAAGTGACTTAGAGACGTCTTAAAGGTAATGAAGTCTGAACCTTGCAGCGAAAGGCTGTCCCGGACAGATCCCCTCCTGCTTCATCCACCGTAGCTTCAGCGAAGGTGGATGGAGGTGTATGGGTGGGTTATCAAGAAG
>JBAQCK010000177.1:0-41533 GCA_049294075.1 Bacteroidales bacterium
GGAAGATTCATCTCCTCCGATCCGCTTTACGAAGTGGTGCTGGAGTCATCACAGTCGTCGGCTTTCGATGATCCCAGGTTTTCGCGACTTACAAAAGATGAATTCACGAAAACCGACGTTGAGATCACTGTTCTCGGACCCATGAGAAAGATAAACAGCATCAGCGAAATAGAACTTGGCCGTCACGGAATATATATAAAGAAAGATTACCGGTCGGGGACCATGCTGCCTCAGGTTGCCACGGAGAACAACTGGACGGTTGAACAATTTCTGGGATATACCTCCCGCGACAAGGCGGGTATAGGCTGGGATGGCTGGAAAAATGCTGACATCTATATTTACGAAGGCATTGTGATTGAGGAAGAGTAAAAGTGATGATGAACGATGAATCAGCAGCTTCCGGAAGATTTGACCCGCGCACAGCCCTTTTCATCACAGGTTTCATAAGTTCCTCCGTTCAGCTTCTGATGCTCAGGGAGATGATGAACATCACCGGAGGTTATGAACTTATTGCAGGCGCATTTCTGTGCTCGTGGCTCATCGGTTCTGCTCTGGGTTCAGCACTTGCCAGGGCACCGGCCGCTTCCCCTGTCGGAAAGATAAGCCTGCTATTCACCACCGGTCCCTTGTTTTCAATAATCCTGATGCTTTTACTTACCAGGCTGATCCTGAATCCCGGAGAGACTCCCTCTTTTACGGCGGGTCTGATTTTCACCTTCCTGGCGCTTCTCCCCTTCTGCCTTTTGTCGGGTTTTACCTTCATAAAGCTTACTGAAGCAGGAAAAGTTTCCGGGCAAGCTCCCGGTGATTCCTTTTCGGTAGAAACCGCCGGGGGAATAATTGCAGGCGTTATGATTTCGGTTCCTGGTGCAGGAATCCTGAACACATATCAGGCCCTTCTTATAATTACTCTGATGGGCATAACCTGGTCGGTGCTGACATTCTTCATCAAAAACAGAACAGGAAAACTGGTTATGAAAACCGGGGTATTGCTGCTTGTCTCACTAATGATACTGTTTCCTCCGGATTTCATCTTCAGACAGATGCTGCTGAAGGGTATAAAGGTTACGGAAACCTTCGACACCCCATATGGAAATATAACCAGGGGTGAATATCACGGCGAGGCAAGCACATATTACAACCAGCGGCTGATCACTTACAGCAGCGATGCTGCAGAAAGCGAGGAGGATATACACTATGGCATGCTCCAGGCCAATGATCCCGCCACTGTGTTGCTGATATCAGGATCAGCAGGATCGAGGATTAAGGAGATATCCAAATACGATATAGGGGAATTGGTATATGTCGAACGCGATCCGGCCCTGTCAGCTGATATTGAAAGGGATGCAAAGGATGAGAAAGTCTTGCTAACTGTAATAAACGACGATGCCTTCAGCTACATCAGGGAGACCGGCAGAAAATTCGATGCAGTGATTATGCTTCTCCCCCCACCATCTTCACTTTCACTTAACAGGTATTACACTGTGGAATTCTTCAGGTCGGTTAAAAAGATAATGAATGAGGGAGCGGTCTTCTCCTGTTCACCCGGCATCAATCCCAACTACTTCAACAATGAAGCTGTCAGGCTTTACTCTTCGGTATTCAACAGCATGAGCTCAGTTTTCGGCAAAGTTGTGCCTGTCGCGGGCAGCAAGCTTTACTTTATAGCATCCGACGGTGAAATATCAACCGCCTTCTGCAGACTTACAGATGAAAAAGAACTGAAAAACTCCTATGTCTGTTCCGATTATCTCTCCGACGATTTAATCACGGCCAGGTCGGAAGAAATCACCGCGCTGATGGACACCACAGTAAAGCTTAACAGATCGGCGGTTCCTGCTGCATGCTTTTACTATCAGTCATTCATCCTAAGCATGGACACTGGTGCGAAGATACCCTCAATAGTTCTCCTGATTGTACTCTTCGCACTTTCACTTTTGAACTTCAGAAAGAACACGGGGCTTATGTATTTCAGCGCATTGGCCCTTGCAGGGTACGAAATAATACTGCTTCTGATGCTGCAGCTGACCCTGGGCAACATGTATAAAGCAACCGGGCTGATAATTGCCGGTCTGATGGCCGGGCTGGCTGTTGGTTCGGGGAGCAGCCGGTTGTCCCTTACCAGAAATCGCCTGGCGGGAGGGACAATATTACTTGCATTAATATATGCAATCTCAGGTCTGTTGGCCGGAAGTATCCTGGACATGACCCGGAAGCCGGCAGTAACAGGACTGTTGATACTTATGGGATTCCTGCCGGCCGCGATCACGGGCAGTTACTACAGGTATCTGACTTCAGGAGGAAATCATGGTCAGAATCCTTCCAGAGTGTACAGTTCGGATCTCTCAGGATCAGCCATCGGGTTCCTTGCATTTTCAGGCATAGCCGTTCCCTTACTCGGAATAAGCATCTCGTTGTTTATCCTGCCTTTTCTGGCGGCAACAGGGTTTCTGTTTCACATGGCATCCGAAAACCGCTAGTTTTTCGTATTTTTGGTTTTGCAACTCCTTCTCCATGGAACGCAGAGAGAACAAGATCAGCAAAAGAAAATTCATAAAGCAATGCGCGGCATTGTCTGCCGGGATGCTGTGTCTTCCCGGTGAGGGATTTTTGCCTGAGACTGAAGGAGAGGAACAGAACGCGTTCAGAAGGGAGGCCATGTTTCAGGAGAAGACTGCCCGCGGAACAATGTGCCGCATCTGTCCCAATGAGTGTGTTCTGAAAGAGGGTGAACTCAGCCAGTGCAGGAACAGGAAGGTGACCCGGTCGGTGCTTTACACCCTGGCATACGGGAATCCCTGTTCAGTGAATGTTGACCCGATTGAAAAAAAGCCGCTTTATCATTTTTTACCCGGCACTCGCGCTTTTTCTATTGCCACAGCCGGGTGCAACCTTGCATGCCTTAATTGCCAGAACTGGACCATATCGCAGACAGGACCGGATAAGACAAGGAATGTAAGCCTGATGCCCGACAAGGTAGTATCCGAATGTCAGGCAAAAAATTGCAATTCAATAGCTTATACCTACTCCGAACCCGTTACATTTTATGAATATGCCTTTGACACTGCTTTTCTTGCAAAGCAGGCCGGGATCAGGAACATAATCAAATCAAACGGTTATATCAATCCGGAGCCGTTAAGAAAGCTCTGTACCGTTATCGATGCCGCCAATATCGATCTCAAATCGTTCAATGACAGTACCTATCTGCGGCTTTCAGGGGGAAAGCTTCAGCCTGTTCTTGATTCGCTCAGAATTTACAGGGACATGGGTGTCTGGCTTGAGATCACCAACCTTATAATACCTGGCTGGACCGACAATATGGATGAGATAAAGAAGATGTGCAACTGGCTGGCAAAGAACGGTTTCAGCAATACTCCCCTCCATTTCAGCAGGTTTTACCCCACATACAAGCTTGAGCAACTCCCTCCCACACCCGTGGAGGTGCTCAACGCCGCTGCACAGGCAGCCCGCGATGAAGGGCTGCAATATGTCTACACCGGCAATGTTCCGGGACATGAGTTGTCAAACACGAAGTGTCCGGATTGCGGGGCCGAACTTATTGTAAGGCAGGGTTACCGTATTGCCGCCAACAACCTTGCCGGGAACAAATGCAGTAAATGCGGAAAGGTGATTGACGGCATCTGGAGCTAAATCTACAAAATCAGATGAATCAGGCAGAAGCAAAGGGGCGCATCGAAAGGCTGCGCAAGGAGATTGAAGAGCACAATCACAAGTATTACATTCTGAATCAACCTGTTATCTCAGATTTCGAATATGACCTTCTCATAAATGAGCTGGAAGCGCTTGAGAAGAAGTATCCGGAATATTCACACCCTGCCTCCCCCACACTGAAAGTTGGAAGTGATATAGCAAAAGAGTTCAGGCAGCATGAGCACAAATACCCCATGCTTTCTCTCGGCAACACATATAATTTCGATGAGCTTCGCGACTTTGATTCCAGACTCCGGAAATCGGTCACGGGTGATGTTGAATATGTATGCGAACTCAAATTCGATGGTGCATCCATCAGCATTACCTATATTAACGGGGTGATGTCCACTGCACTTACCAGGGGCGACGGGACCAAAGGCGATGATGTCTCGGCAAATGTCAGGACAATAGGCAGCATACCGGCTATGCTAAGCAGTTCTGATATACCCGGGGAGTTCATAGTGAGAGGTGAGATACTTTTACCAAGGGCTGTGTTCCGGCGGCTCAACGAGGAGAGGGAAAAAGAAGGGCTGAACCTGTTTGCCAATCCGCGCAATGCGGCAGCAGGCACCCTCAAGACCCTCGATTCTTCAGTGGTTGCCTCCCGCAATCTCGACTGCATGTTTTATTTTCTTTTGGGAGAGGATCTTCCCCACAGGACCCATTATGAAAACCTGATGCTTGCTGCCCGATGGGGCTTCAAGGTTGACACTAATATCCAGGTTTGCCGGAGCATCGAAGAAGTTATTCAATTTATCTCAGTGTGGGAGGAAAAAAGGGAGCATTTGCCTTACGACACCGACGGAGTGGTAATAAAGGTGAATTCCCTCGATCAACAGGCAGAGGCAGGATACACTGCCAAATCACCCAGGTGGGCAATCGCGTATAAGTACAAGGCCGAACAGGCGCTCACCAGGCTTTTGTCGGTATCGTATCAGGTCGGAAGGACAGGAACGGTTACACCTGTTGCAAATCTGGATCCCGTTCAACTGGCCGGCACAACGGTTAAAAGGGCATCCCTGCACAATGCCGACCAGATATTCCTGCTCGATCTTCATGTCAACGATATGGTTTACGTTGAAAAAGGAGGTGAAATCATTCCCAAAATCGTTGGTGTGGACAGCTCGGTGCGGGATGAGTCGAGCATGAGGATTGAGTTCATTGATAAATGTCCTGAATGCGGAACTATGCTGGTGCGCAATGAAGGTGAAGCCAATCATTTTTGCCCGAATTATCTTCATTGTCCGCCTCAGATAAAGGGCAGAATAGAACACTTCATAGGCAGGAAGGCCATGGATATTGACGGGCTCGGGGAAGAGACGGTCGATCTGCTGTTCAGCCGCGGGCTTATCAGGACTGTTGCCGATCTTTACGACCTCAGGGCTGAACAGCTGGTGCCGCTCGAAAGGATGGGTGAAAAATCGGCTTCCAGGATAATATCAAGCATAAAAGGATCGGTCAGCGTACCGTATCACAGGGTAGTATTTGCACTGGGAATAAGGCATGTAGGTGAGACTGTGGCAAAAACACTGGCCACAGAATTCCCTTCACTTGATCAACTTATGTCGGCAGATATTGAAAGGCTTACCGCAGTGAATGAAATTGGTCCCGGGATAGCTTCCAGCATCAAAGCCTGGTTTGCCGATCAGGAGAATAATGAAATTATAACCCGTTTAAAGGCAGCCGGAATACAAATGACCGGAGAGGCTAAAACTAAAGGTAAGGGAGATGCTCTGAAGGGGAAGACAATTGTGATATCAGGTGTCTTCAGCCGACATACCAGGGATGAATATAAAGATCTAATAGAACGGAATGGAGGAAAAAATTCCTCGTCGATATCCGGAAACACCTCATTTATACTTGCCGGGGACAATATGGGACCCTCAAAAAGGGAAAAGGCCGAAGAGCTGGGAATTAAGATCATCGGAGAGGATGAATTTCTGCGTATGACGGGAGAATTTTAGTCCTGTCACATTGTTTTCATTTATAAAAAACTGTTAGGTTTGCACAATGGAATTACTAAGGAACCTTCGGATCAGAATCGGTAAATCGAATCTGGCAGGCAGAATTGCCAGGATCAGGAGGAAACCGCTGTACATCAACTTCTTTCATATCAGGACCATCGGAATAATATGGGATGCCGCGATACCTGATGACTTCAGTGTCCTTACCAGGTTTCACCAAAAGATGGCAGAACAAAACAAGGATGTAAGGATCCTTGGATATTTTCCGGGAAAAGAACTACCTGACCGCTATACCGCAATAAGATATTTCACCTGTATCAAAAAGAACGAGTTGAATTTTCTCTATTGCCCCGTTAATCCGGATGTAGAATCTTTCATTAATACAAAGTTCGATTTACTCATAGATATCAATTTCAGGGAACTCTTCCCTCTTTTCTATGCCAGTTCGCTGTCGCAGGCAGGAATAAAGGTTGGACTTTCGGGTGAGAACCCCGAGACGTCTCCATTTGACCTGATGATATCGATGAAGAATCCCGTAAATATAGAAAAGTACCTTGATCAGGTATTGCATTACCTCGACATGATTAATTCCGACTCAGCCAGGAAAGCAGTATAATTATTTAAAAATGAAAAAATTAAAAGGAACCGGAGTTGCAATAGTTACGCCGTTTAAAAGTGATTCCAGCATCGATTTTGCTGCCCTGGGTCGTGTTATAAACCACGTCATTTCCGGAGGAGTCAATTACATAGTTGTTCTTGGCACTACGGGAGAAACACCCACCCTGTCGAAGGATGAGAAACGGGCTGTTATATCTTATGTTGTCGAGTTTGTTGACAGCAGGGTTCCCCTTATTGTGGGTATCGGAGGAAACAACACCCAGGAGGTTGTAAACAGTATCAGGCAGGCGGACCTTACCGGGATCGATGGTGTCCTTTCGGTCGCACCATATTACAACAAGCCGACTCAGCGGGGGTTGTTCCAGCACTTCAAGACCATTGCCACATGGTGTCCTGTTCCGGTTATTATATACAATGTGCCCGGCCGGACGGGGTGCAATATCACTGCAGACACATGTCTTGAGCTGGCTCACAATTGCGAGAATATCACAGGAGTAAAGGAGGCAAGTGGTGATCTCGGCCAGATAATGAAAATAATAAAGAGCAAACCTGAAAACTTCGACGTTATATCCGGTGATGATATGTTAACAATCCCTGTTATTACTGCCGGAGGTTCGGGTGTCATTTCCGTTCTCGCCAACGCGTTCCCGGCTGCCTGTTCGGAGCTGGTCAGCCATACTTTGAGAAACAACCTTAAATCGGCCAGAGAGATACAGTTTCGCTATCTCGAAATGATAGAACTGCTTTTTACGGAAGGCAATCCGGCAGGGATCAAAGCCATGCTCAGCGTGCTGAATTTATGCAGCAACAATCTCAGGCTTCCGCTTGTTCCGGTCAGCAGACCGACCATGACAAGGATTCAGAAAACTATTGAAGAAGTAACCAGGGCCTGATCACCGGGGGGGCGCCTGACCTGCCGGAGCTGACGGCTGTATGTTACCGTGGCAGTTCTTGTACTTCTTTCCGCTGCCGCAAGGACAGGGATCGTTTCTGCCCACCTTCTTTTCAACCCTGACAGGTTCAATTTTCTGATTCTTTTCCTGCGGAGCTCCCCCGCCACCTGTATTGCTGTATTGGGAGAAATCGCTTTTTGAAGCCCTGAATTTACTCATATCAACCTGCCGTCTCCGCTGTGCTTCCTTTACCTGATCAGGATCCTGAGTGGGTATTGAACCTTTCATGAGTGTACTGACGACATCCTTGTTCGTTTTTGCTATAACAGTCTTGAAGAGCTCAAACGATTCGAATTTGTAAATCAGAAGCGGATCTTTCTGCTCATAGGTAGCATTTTGAACCGATTGTTTAAGCTCGTCCATTTCACGAAGATGTTCCTTCCAGATTTCGTCGATAGTGGCAAGAACAACGGTCTTTTCATAGGCCTTTGCCAGTTCCCTGCCTCCCGATTCGGCCGTTGCCTTCAGGTTTGTAACAACCTGAAATACCCTGACTCCGTCGGAAATCGGTACAACCACATTTTCATATACATGTGACATTCTCTCGTAGACATCCTTCAGAACCGGGTAGGCCTGATTTGATATAGCCTCGACCTTTCTCTTGTAGGTATCCAGAACCTTTGCATATACTATATCAGTGACCTGCTGGGCGCTGTCCCTCAGAAAATCCTGTTTTGGGACAGGGGAATCCATTGAAAAAGAGCGTATAAGGTCGAATTCGAAATTCTCGAAATCACCATCTTTATGGTAGGTATCGACAAGATTTTCAGTTACGTCAAACATCATGTTTGCAACATCGACCGAAAGTCTTTCCCCAAGCAGTGCATGTTTTCGTTTCTTATAGATGACTTCCCTCTGGGAATTCATCACGTCATCATACTCCAGAAGCCTTTTCCTGATGCCGAAGTTATTCTCCTCCACCTTTTTCTGGGCCCGTTCGATCGATTTGGTAATCATCGGATGCTGAATCTCCTCTCCATCCTTAAGACCGAGCTTATCCATTATCCCGGCGATCCTTTCTGATCCAAAAAGCCTCATCAGTTCATCTTCGAGCGAAACAAAGAACTGTGATGAGCCGGGGTCGCCCTGCCGGCCCGATCTTCCTCTCAGCTGGCGGTCGACGCGGCGCGATTCATGCCTTTCCGTTCCAATGATTGCCAGTCCGCCTGCCTCCCGGACCTCGGCGGTCAGTTTTATATCGGTACCTCGGCCGGCCATATTGGTTGCAATTGTTATCGTCCCTGTCTTTCCGGCCTCCGCGACTATTTCAGCCTCACGCTGGTGAAGCTTGGCATTCAGGACATTATGCTTGAGCCCCTTCATTTTCAACATCCTGCTGAGGAGTTCGGAGATCTCCACTGATGTTGTGCCGACAAGAACAGGGCGTCCGATCTTGTTCAACTGAAGAATCTCATCAATAACAGCGTTGTACTTTTCCCTTTTGGTTTTATAAACAAGATCCTCCCTGTCGTTCCTGATTACCTTCTTGTTGGTCGGAATAACAACCACATCAAGCTTGTAAATGTTCCAGAACTCTCCGGCTTCCGTCTCCGCGGTTCCTGTCATTCCGGCAAGCTTATGATACATCCTGAAGTAGTTCTGCAGGGTAATGGTTGCATAAGTCTGGGTAGCCTCTTCAACCTTAACATTCTCCTTTGCTTCAATGGCCTGGTGAAGGCCGTCGGAATACCGGCGTCCCTCCAGTATCCTTCCTGTCTGTTCGTCGACTATTTTAACCTTGTTGTCGATCACCACGTACTCTACGTCTTTGTCAAAGAGGGTCCACGCCTTGAGAAGCTGAGTCATCGTATGGACGCGCTCGGATTTTACCGAATAATCCTGAAGGAGTTCGTCTTTCTTCCTGAGTTTTTCCCTCTCATCCAGTCCGGCCTTTTCAAGATCGGCAATTTTCGAACCCATATCGGGGAGCACAAAGAAGCTGGAATCCTGAACCGAATCGGAGATGAGGTCGAGGCCTTTTTCTGTAAGCTCTATGGAATTGTCCTTTTCATCAATAATGAAATAAAGTTCATCGGTGACCTTGTGCATATCCTTGCTGTTATTCTGCATGTAGAAATTCTCGGTCTTCTGGAGCAGCGTTCTGTTTCCTTCCTCGCTCAGATATTTGATCAGCGCATTGTTTTTCGGAAGTCCCTTGTATGCTCTCAGGAGCAGTTTTCCTCCTTCCTCGTTATTTCCTTCGCCGATCATTTTCTTTGAATCTGCGAGTATCTGGGTAACCAGCCGCTTCTGTGCACTGACGAGCTTGTCGACCTTTGGCTTGAGTTCATCGAACTGCTGAGTATCGCTTTTTGCTGTTGGGCCTGATATAATAAGAGGAGTACGGGCGTCATCGATTAGCACCGAGTCGACCTCGTCGACGATGGCATAATGATGTTTTCTCTGGACAAGGTCCTCGGGATTTATTGCCATGTTATCCCTCAGGTAGTCAAACCCGAATTCATTGTTGGTGCCGAAGGTAATATCAGCATTGTATGCCTTTCGCCTTGCTGCCGAATTAGGCTGGTGCTTGTCGATGCAGTCAACCGTGAGTCCGTGAAATTCATACATCGGTCCCATCCATTCGGAGTCGCGTTTGGAAAGGTAGTCGTTTACAGTAACTATATGGACGCCTCTCCCGGCCAGGGCATTCAGGAATACAGGTAGGGTTGCAACAAGTGTCTTTCCTTCACCTGTAGCCATTTCGGAAATTTTTCCCTTGTGCAGGGCAACGCCGCCTATGAGCTGAACATCATAGTGGACCATATCCCACACAATCTCATTTCCTCCTGCCAGCCATTTGTTGCTCCATACAGCCTTGTCGCCCTTTATTACTATGCTTTCCCTTGTTGCTGCAAGATCCCTGTCGTACTGAAGTGCCGTCACTTCGAGGTAATCGTTCTCCTTGAATCTCCTTGCAGTCTCCTTCATAATGGCAAACCCGCGTGGCAGAAGGGAATCGAGCTTTTTCTCAATCTTTTCCTCAATCAGTTTTTCAAGCTTGTCGATCTGATTGTAATTCTCCTCTTTCCGGTCAACATCTTCCTCTTCATCAGCCTTATGTCTGAGAGCTTTAATCTCATTTTCATCAGGTTCAAGAGTTTCCATCAATTCCTTCTTCAGGCTGAAGGTAAGTTCCCTCAGCTGGTCATTGGAAATATTTCTCAGCTTGTCGTATTCCGCGAGAACTTCATTAACGTAGGGAGTAATCTCTTTGATGTCCTTTTCATACTTATTGCCGAGGAACAAACCAAGCATTTTATTTACGAAATCCATCTATAATAGTTTTTTTACAAGTCCGGAAAATATCCCGCAAAATTACTCTTTTTCGCAGAGCTTGTCAACAACACTTCGTTTATATTGGACCGGGAGTCGCAACCGTCATGAAGACTGCAATGATAAAGCCCGTTAACCAATTTACTTATTGTCAGCTACCGGGCTTAAAGATATCTTCCCGAAATATGATTTACGGGGATCAGTTTACAGCTGGAATAGTTATCCTGATATCTATTTTTCAGTTCTTGAACGCAAAAGTTCGAGGTCAAAAGGATAGAGATTATGCTCACCTCCCAGGTTCAGTTTATCTAGAATTCCATTTGCATTGGATTCTTCCTCTATCTGTTCTGCAACATACCACTGAAGGAAATTATGGGTTGTATAGTCTTTCTCAGCGAGTGTCAGTTCGACCATTTCGTTGATGCTTGCTGTTATGAATTCTTCATGTTTCAGTACCTCTTCGAACAGTGACTGAACGCTTTCAAACTCGGCTGGTGGTTTCTGGAAAGCAGGGACAATGGCCGTGCCACCCCTGTCGTTAACAAACTTCATCAGTTTAAGCATATGTTCGCGTTCCTCATCAGCCTGGACATAGAGCCAGCCTGCTGTGCCCTGATAACCTTTGGTTTCGGCCCACACTGCCATTGCAAGGTAGAGGTTTGATGAGTATCCTTCTCTTTCAATCTGACGGTTGCAGATATCTTCAACTTTCTTCTTCAACATACTTTTATTGAGTTTAGATTTGACTGTTTAACAATTTAAAAAACCTATTGTTCGATCCTGAGCAGCTCTTCAATCCGGATTACAAGGTCATTTACCGCAAAGGGCTTTGAAAAGACAGCATCAGCCCCAAGAGTCTTTGCCATCTCGAGGTAGTTGCCCGGGCCGGCCTTTCTCCCGCCGGATATCGCGATAACCATGATCCCTTTTTTAAGTTCCCTCATCATCATAATAACTTTTAGCCCATCCTCTTCAGGCATGAGAAGGTCGGTTATCACAAGATCGGTGACACCGGGTTTAAAATTTATCAGAGCCTCCCTGCCGTTTTCAGCTTCAATTACCGTATATTCCTTCCTGAGAAGAACGGTATTAAGATCGTGTGCAATGCCTGCTGCCCTTACTTCTCCTGAAGTCCGTTCCCCCGGGAATTTTTTCTGTATGTCGAATTCGTCATGCACCGGTCAGAACAATTACCAGGATTTTACAGAATATCAAGATTGAAGGCTTTTTTAAAATCCTTCAGCCCCGGGTATTTTGAAACCAGATGATTGTATTTCTGCTCATCCGAATAGATAATTTCGTTGTTTTCAGAAAGATCAACCAATGTAATGATTTCTATCTCACCCGGTTTGAACTTCTTCTCCAGGAAAGCGGAAAGGCGGGGTTTGTAGTTCAGGACAAAAAGGTCCTTCTGGGCAGCATTTGAAAGATGGATGGTGATACCTGCATCCTCATTTATTTCAGTCTTTACAGATTTGAACATGCTGACAATCCTGGGGCCCTCTCCTTTCAGTGAATCGGTGAATTCCTTCCAGGCTTTATCAAATGACTCAGCCGTAAGTTCTTCTGCCGTAACCTGATCCTGCCGCTGCGCTTCCGGGGTTTTGTCGCCGCCCTGATCGCTTACAGGTGCAATATCTTTCTTTTCTTCCGAAATAATATCCTTTATTGAGAAGGATCGTGTTTGTTTTTCGATAACGGGTGCATGTTTTCCGCCGGGATGTTCAGTCTCTTTTGTTCTGAAAGCTGCCGGATGTTCCGCTGTTTCCCTGATTATTCCCGATTTTGAGGGATATGGTATATCTTCTTCCTTTTGTGTTATTTCAGGCTTTTTTTTTTCTGTCGCTTCGATAGGGACTGAATTCAGGCGGGACAACCGGATAAGTAACAATTCTACATGAAGGCGAGGGTTTTTGCTGGCCTTGTATGACAGATCAGTGTTGCTTCCAAGTTCCAGTGCCTTAAATATAAACTCTTCGGAGCATCGCCTGGTCTGTTCGAGGTATCTCTGCCGGATAGCAGGAGTTGCCTCAAGGAGTTTCAGGGTGATCTCATCCTTGCTTACAAGAAGATCGCGAAGGTGACTGCAAAGGCCCGAGATAAAATTATGTCCGTCAAATCCCTTTTCCAGTACCTCGCTGAAAATCGTAAGAACTGAAGCAACGTCTCCTTTAAGTGCAGCTTCAACCGCCCTGAAATAATATTCAAAATCAAGCACGTTAAGGTTCCCGATGACGTCCTTGTAGGTAACAGTCTTTCCACACAGGCTGACTAACTGGTCAAAGATCGAAAGTGCGTCTCTGAGTGCCCCGTCAGCCTTCTGGGCAATTATATGAAGAGCTTCCTCTTCGGCAACGACACCCTCATTGGAGGCCACATATGCCAGGCGGGCGGCAATGTCCTCAATCCGAATCCTGTTGAAATCAAATATCTGGCACCGTGAGAGGATGGTCGGGATTATTTTATGTTTTTCGGTAGTTGCAAGAATGAATATGGCATGCGAAGGAGGTTCTTCAAGGGTTTTGAGGAATGCGTTGAATGCCTGGGTAGTGAGCATGTGAACCTCATCGATTATATAGATGCTGTATTTGCCAACCTGAGGAGGGATTCTCACCTGGTCGGTGAGGTTCCTTATGTCTTCTACCTTATTATTGGATGCGGCATCCAGTTCATGGATATTGAACGATCGCAGGGTATTGAAAGATAGACACGATTCGCAGGCATCACAGGCTTCGCCATTTTCCCTGAGATTACTGCAGTTGATAGTTTTGGCGAATATCCTTGCACAGGTTGTTTTACCAACTCCCCTGGGTCCGCAGAAAAGGTAGGCCTGTGCCAGATGGTTCCCTTTTATCGCGGCTTTCAGTGTATTTGTAATTGTATCCTGCCCCACCACCATGTCGAAGGTTGCCGGCCTGTATTTTCTTGCTGATACTATAAAATTTTCCATAAACCTGTTAACTCCGGAGCAAATGAAATTTGATGAAACACAAATATAATCAAAAAGCATTCTGCCTGAAAAAGGAGGAACAAATTAACCCGGGCGGGATGGGACATGAGGAAGGCATTATTCTTCCATTTCTTTCAGTATTAAAATCATGCAAAAATTTTTCTTTAATGAAAATTATTGTACTTTTGCGAGCCAAAATCATTAAAAAACAAAAACAGTTAACTATTATGTTGAATCAGTACGAAACCGTTTTCATTGCAACTCCCGTTTTGTCTGAGAACCAGATGAAGGAAGCGGTACAAAAATTCAAGAAGGTCATCACCGAAAACGAAGGTGAGATCGTTCATGAAGAAAACTGGGGCTTGAAAAAGCTGGCCTATCCAATTCAGAAGAAGTCGACAGGCTTCTATTATCTAATTGAATTCAGGGGAACCGGAGACCTTATTGAGAAACTTGAGGTACAATATCGCAGGGACGAAAGGATAATCAGGTTCCTGACTTTCAGGATGGAGAAGCATGCCGTCGAATATGCAGAGAAAAAGAGAAGACAAAAAGAATCAGGAAAAACCAAGGAGGAATAAGATATGGCACAGAACGAATCAGAAATCAGATATCTGACTCCTCCCACAGTGGAGGTAAAGAAAAAGAAATACTGCCGTTTCAAAAAGAACCGGATAAAGTATATTGACTACAAGGACCCCGAGTTCCTGAAAAAATTCCTGAACGACCAGGGTAAGATTTTACCCCGCCGACTCACGGGAACATCATTGAAATATCAGAGGAAGGTGGCAAAAGCCGTAAAAAGGGCCCGTCATATTGCTCTTCTTCCTTATGTCACAGACCTTTTAAAATAAGGAGGGATAGCTATGGAAGTAATTTTATTGCAGGATACCAGCAAGCTTGGACAGAAAGACGATATCGTCGTTGTCAAAAACGGATACGCGAACAATTATCTTATACCCAAAGGATACGCGATTGCAGCCACGCCATCGGCCAGGAAGATGCACTCGGAGAATCTGAAGCAGAGGGCACACAAGGAGGAGAAAATCAAGGCCAATGCACAGGAGATTGCCGCCAAAATGGCCGGAATTTCTCTGGTGGTTGGAGCCAAGACCAGTACATCGGGCAAGATTTTCGGTTCCGTGAACACCATTCAGATTGCAGAAGCTCTTAAAGAGAAGGGATTTGAAGTTGACCGCAAGAGTATCACCCTTCCGGAAGACCAGATCAAGGAAGTAGGCAAGTACAAGGCTGTTGTCAGGCTTCACAGGGAAGTAAGGGTTGATGTAGACTTTGAGATTATCGCCGAGTAATAATTCAGCAGCATATTATAAAAAAGGACATGTTTTTGCATGTCCTTTTTTTGTGCCCGTCCTCAGGGTCTTTGTCAGAAGTTGTCGTGATAGTCCTTACGGCGTTCGTATTTAAGGTCAGCCAGAACCGAGGATTTAACCCGGATGGTAAAGTTCCACATTTTCATCGATCCGTTGGGTACCCAGTTAAAGCTCATTACCCAGCAATGAAGGTCGCGGGTAATTCCTATTTGTGTCATCGTGATTTCCTTGCGCGAGAAATCATACCCGGTGGTATAGGTTATTGCGGTTTTACCTGTCAGGTTTACGTTACCGGTTGCAGATAAGGCCTGAGTCAGGTTAGACTTCAGACCGGGCTTTGAATAGTGGAAAGTGTAGCTCACCCTCATCGACCATGGAACATCGAAAATATAGTATCCGTATTCGTCGAACAGCATGGAGGTCGGATCGCCCGGATTGCTCATATTGCTGGCTCCATCTTCAGTCATCATGCTCTGGTTCACCGGACCGGTTGTTGTCCTTTGGGAAGATTGCTGCGATGATCTGTCCTTATCTCCCATAATAAGTCGTCCCAGGTCGAAGTCGAGGCTCATTGAAAAATTGGTAAGCCTCATCAGTTTCCTGTTCTGTTCAAATGCAAAAGTGTTTATCGGAGTCCCCTTCCGGCTCAGGCCGTAGAGCGAAAAACTGCTGGCTGCCGACACTCCTATATTATTCATAAGGGTCGTCCTCATGCCCATCGAAACCGGCGCCCATCTCATCGAATCAGCAAACACATTGTAGGATGTGGATATCCCTAAATTATCGATCAGCTTGACCTTCCTGGGTTTACCGGATGTATCATTCTTTTCGAAAACCTTAGCTTCCAGAATATTGGTGATATTGAAGCTAATATTGCTGCTTCGTCTCGACAAGGAAGGCGTTCCATAAATATTCCTCTCAAAAATCGAATACTCGGTGAAATTTCCCAAGGTGTCCGACTGCACACTCCGGTAAAGATCGCTGCTCAGTCCCTTGAAAGAAGGAATATAGCTGAAGCCTACTGAAGGTTTTATAACATGCCGTATTGCCTGTACCCTTGATTCAGGTTTGAAGTTAAAAGTTCCGAAAATCTGAGGATTGAACCCTGCACTTATCGAGGGATTCATCGAATGACCGTAGAAAGTACCCCGTATAGTATCTGTGACCACCTGAGGAACTATCTCATTTCTTGAAGGGTTGAAATAATCAGGATCCCATCTTTTCTCAAACTTCTGAGTATAGAGAACACCGCTGTAGGTTAGCTGCGGTGAAATTGAGAAGTTTCTGAAAGGGCGGAACTGAATGCTGACAGGAACCTCATGCTTGAACCCATTTCTCATATTGTTCCAGACCTTATTTGAAAAAAGAAGGCTGTCGTATGTATTAATCTGATTATCAAGCGAAGCAGAATATTGAAACTGAAGTTCCTGATACCATTTGGACGATCCTGCCGCACCTTTCCGCTTCAGGGGGTAGATCCTGGCCATGTTGAAATTGATTTTAGGCAGGTTCACGGAGACAGTTTTGTTCCTGACGTTCTGACTGTGGTTCATGCTGGTAGAAAGGTTAAACGGAGTTCCTGTCCAGGTTTTTGAATAACTGACGCTCGACTGC
The DNA here is from genome assembly GCA_049294075.1 of Bacteroidales bacterium. Classification (GTDB taxonomy): domain Bacteria; phylum Bacteroidota; class Bacteroidia; order Bacteroidales; family VadinHA17; genus LD21. The sequence continues at coordinate 16,421 of JBAQCK010000177.1, forward strand.
CTCTGGGTCGTAACATGTTCCATCACGTTGTAGCTGTTATTTTTGTCGAAACCGCTGGAGCTCATGCTGACGTTGGCAGAAAACCTCGATCCGGGCTTTGCCTTGGCGTCCTGGCTGTATGTCCATCCGATTTTGTAGTTCGAGGTCTTGTGGTAATCATTCAGTCCCTTATGTCCGCTGATATTGTTGGCATAGCTGAAGCTGAACTGTCCGTTGAACTTGTACTTCCTTGAATAATTCGACTGGGTGGTCATCATCCATGTGCCATTGGTGTAAATACTTCCCCGAAGCGCGAGGTCGAAGTAATCGCTGATGGCAAAATAATATCCACCGTCAGTTAAATTGTAACCCCTCTCCTGCTCCTGGCCTATCCGGGGGATTAAAATACCAGAGGCTGCCTTCTTTGTCTGTATGGGAAAGAAACCGAAAGGGAGCGCTACGGGCAGGGGTATTCCCTCCAGTACAAGGTAACCGGGGCCCGAAATAATTTTCTCACCCGGGTAAATCTTTGCCCTGGGAAGGCGTATGTAGAAATGGGGATGTTCAGCGTCGCATGTTGAATAGGTACTTTGAGCAATATTCGAAGTACCGTCGTCGAGCATTTTTGTAACCTGGCTTCTGAGGAGACCATCTTCCTGTTTTGTTACAATTTTATAGGCAATTGCTTTACGGGACATGAAGTTATAGAACAATGAATCGGATTCGATTTCCTGTGAACCCTGCGTGAAGACAGGCTTGCCGGTAAGTTTGCCCACGGAATCGAGCCTGCCGGTTGCAAAGACCGTGTTGGCAACCATGTCAAACACGATCGAATCGGCGGTAATCTTTATATCGTCGTAATTGACCTCCGCCTGATCGGACATGAAAACCCGTTTATTTTTAAGATCATTTCTTTTTGTGCCAACCGATTTATAGGTAACCTTCTTGTCGATTGCCTCGGGAGAAATTGTTTTGATATTCCGTGTTAAAGTGTCTTTTAGTATGGTATCGGGACGAACGGTAAGCGAATCACGGATGAAAATGTCTTCCTGCGAGAATAATGAAACAGACCAGACCATCACAAGGAACACTACAAGCGGCCGTTTTTGTTTAAAAAAATACAACTTTAATACTATTTTTGTACAGTTTTTGTGACGTCCTGATGTCAGGCGCAAAACTAATTAAAAAAACATGAACTGAATATGGGTTCAGATTTTAAAAACGTCAAAGAACGTACCAATAATATAAAGGCAGCGCGATTGATTTCAATGATTCTGCTGGCGGTCATGTTACCCTTTTTACTTTCACCGGTCTCCGGATCGGAGAGGAAATGGGTTGTGGTGATAGATCCGGGGCATGGTGGCAAGGATCCGGGAGCGCTGGGAGCCATGAGCAAGGAAAAAAACATCAACCTGGCGATTGCCCTGAAGGCGGGTAACTATATCGAACAAAACCTCAGGAACGTTGAAGTGCTTTACACCAGAAAGACGGATGTATTCCCTGGTTTGTATGAAAGAGCCGAATTCGCGAACAAGAACAAGGCTGATCTGTTCATTTCCATCCATGCAAATGCAATTTCGAAGAAGACAATCAAAGGAACAGAGACATGGATTATGGGACTGGCAAAGGATGACCAGAACCTTGAAGTGGCAATGAAGGAGAATGAAGTTATACTGCTGGAGGACGATTTTTCTACAAAATACGAGGGATTCGATCCAAAATCACCTGAATCGTACATTATGTTCACGATAATGCAGAACACTTACAGGGAGCAGAGTCTCTTTCTTGCAACTAATATTCAGAATCAGTTCAGAAACAGGGCCGGAAGGATCGACCTTGGTGTCAAGCAGGCAGGGTTTCTGGTGCTGTATATGACCTCGATGCCGAGTGTGCTTATCGAGACTGGATTCCTGACCAACCTTGAAGAAGAGAAATACCTTAACTCAAAAGAGGGACAGGATTATCTTGCTTCGGCAATATACAGGGCAGTAAGGGATTATGTAAACGAAATCGACAAGAAGACAAATACATCATCATCTGCCAGGGAAACCATTGCTTCTGTTCAATCATCGTCGACTCCTGAAGGAGGATTGCAGGAAGATCAAACCATGTTTATGGTTCAGATAGTCACTTCAGCTTCCAGGAAACAGCTCACCCCCGATAACTTCAGCGGATTGCAGGATGTGGTTGAAATTGAGTCAGATAATCAGTTTAAATATGCTGCGGGAAGTTTTGAGAATTATTCTCTGGCTGCTGAATACCGTAAGAAAATTGAGTCATTATACCCTGATGCATTCATCATTGCAGTCAGGAATAATAAAATATTACCTTTGCAGGAAGCACTTAATCCAAAGTAAAATTTAACCAGCAAAATGAAAAAGATCTCGAATGAAGCCAGGATTGGGATTACTGCAGTATTAACAATTCTGGTTTTCATATGGGTTTTCAGTTTTCTAAAAGGCAAAAACCTGTTTAACAAAACCGCCAGCTATTATGTTGTATACGATCAGGTTGGCGGACTCGCCGAATCGAGCCCGGTGGAAGTAAACGGCTATAAAGTCGGAGTTGTACAATCAGTCAAATTCGTGGATCCTGTCAGCGGCCGGCTGCTGGTCACCCTGTCGGTCGATGAAAGTTTCAAACTTCCTGTCAATACAGTGGCTGAAATCACAACAGCAAGTCTTATTGCAGGAATGAAGATCAGGTTTGTTTACGGTGAAGGTCCCGGAACCTATTCAAGCGGCGACACCATTCCCGGAAGACTTGCCATTTCCCTGCTTACAAGGCTTGAGGACGAGCTTCTTCCGCTAAAAGACCAGATATCGGATATGATCGCCACACTCGATACCGTGATCGGTTCGGTCAATGAAATCATCGATCCCAAATTCAGGGCTGACCTGCGCTCGGGAGTATCGAACCTTAGCAGTACCGCCCGGAGCCTTCATGAAGCTGAGCTTAAAGCCACGCTGATGAATATCAATTCGTTTACGGACATGCTCGCTGATAATACAGGGAAATTCACCTCGACCTTCAGCAGCCTGGGAAGCATAGCCGACACGCTGGCGGCTGCTGACCTGTACAGTTCAATAAATAATCTCAAATCGAGCCTTGAGAGAACATCGGTCCTTCTCAGTAATCTCAATGAAGGAGAAGGAACAGCAGGAAAACTGATTACAAACGATTCCCTTTATACAAATCTCTCGAACAGTCTCGGAAGCCTGGATATGCTTCTGCAGGATATGAAGACAAATCCGAAGCGCTATGTGCATTTTTCCCTGTTCGGCAAAAAAAATAACCGGGAACAATAGCTTTTTTCTAAAATTCAGATTATCTTGAACTTAAAATAAAGCAACTTAATGATGGCAAAATAGTCCTCATTTTTTGCTTTTATGGTAAAATTTTACCACTTTATATAAGAGTTTGTCTGTCATGGATAATACGTGAGTTGTGCTTGTAAATTATTGATATACAATAGAATAAAACGACAATAATTATTTTGCCGTTTAAGTTGCTGATGGTTAAAACCATATAGTTTTTTTGAATATAACAAGCGAAAAAAATTTTTTTTTTAACTTTTTTTTTTACAAATATTGCTGTCGGAATCAGCATAACGGATAACCTACGACAAACACAATATATTTTCATGAACAAATCACACGCCGATGTATGGAATAATTGCCTGCAGATAATTAAGGACATTATTCCCTCCATCAGTTTTAAGACCTGGTTTGAGCCTATTATTCCTCTGAAACTTGAAAACAATGTTTTGACGATTCAGGTACCCAGTCCGTTTTTCTACGAGTACCTCGAAGAGCAATATATAGATATCCTCAGGAAAACTCTCAGGCGTGAGATCGGCGCTGATGCCAAACTCGAATACAATGTTGTGCTGGAGAATGCGAATTATTCCGACGGCAAGCCTTATACAGTAAGGTACCCGTCGAGAAACAAGACGGATCTTCACAACAAGCCGGTTCAGGTTCCATTCGATGTCACACAGCCTTCAATCAAGAATCCTTTCGTTATCCCCGGGATAAAGAAGGTGCATTTTGATCCCAAGCTCAATCCCGATTACAACTTCAGCAATTATGTAGAAGGAGAATGCAACAGGCTGGCCAGGTCGGCAGGAATAGCAGTGGGCAACAACCCGGGAGGTACGGCATTCAATCCTCTTATGATCTATGGCGATTCGGGACTTGGCAAGACTCACCTTGCACAGGCAATAGGGATCCTGGTGAAGGAAAAACATCCCGACAAGGTTGTGTTGTATGTCAATGCAAATAAATTCCAGACTCAGTTCGTTGAATCGGTCAGAAACAACAACAAGAATGATTTCCTTCATTTTTACCAGATGATTGACGTCCTCATCCTTGATGATGTTCATGAGTTTGCGGGAAAAGAAAAGACACAGGACACTTTCTTCCATATTTTCAATCACATACACCAGTCGGGCAAACAGCTGATACTCACATGCGACAGGCCGCCTGTGGAGCTCCAGGGTATGGAGCAGAGGCTTCTCTCGAGGTTCAAATGGGGTCTGCAGGCAGATCTGCAGAGGCCCGACTATGAGACCAGGCTCGCCATACTGAAGAAAAAAGCATACAACGACGGCATTGAACTGCCTGATGAGATTTTTGAATATCTGGCCGCCAATATCTCCAACAACATCAGGGAGCTGGAGGCCGTATTGATATCCTTATATGCCCAGTCAACCCTTAACAGGAAAGAGATCACTCTCGACCTGGCAAGGCAGATGGTGGAAAAGCTGGTAAGCACATCGAGACGCGAAATAACAATAGAATATATTCAGAAGATCGTTTGCGACTATTACAAGATCCCGATCGAACTCATACAGGGCAAGACAAGAAAGAGGGAAATCGTACAGGCCAGACAGGTCTCAATGTATTTCTCGAAAAACCTGACTAAAGCATCGCTTGCAAGCATCGGATCACATATTGGCGGAAAAGATCATGCCACTGTGCTTCATGCCTGCAAAACCGTTAATAACCTCATTGACACCGATAAACATTTCAGGAATCAGATCAATGAGATAGAAAAGAAGCTGAAGGTGTAGCGGTACGCGGCGCGCGGCATGCCTTACACCTTAACGCCTTGCCGTCTATCTCCTGCTTCTGAAATACCTGCTTTCAATATCCTTTACGCACCGGAATCCCACTGTCGAATTGCGATCGTATCCCTCCGACACCATGAGCATTATCTGTGTCCTGTCAAGCGGCTGTGGTCCTCCTTTAACGTACCACCAGCTTGATTCGGGATTATAGAAACTGCCTCCCCTGATTACCATCATGTAATATGATCCGTTAAAATACATGTCGTTGGTCATCTGCCATATATTTCCGACCATATCAATTACTCCCCATGGGCTCATCCCCTTGCTGAAGGCATTAACAGGAGTAGGCTTACCGAAAGAGTTGTTGCACAAAGTACCGTGAAACTCATTTCCCCAGGGCCATTTCCTTCCGTCGGTACCCTGAGCTGCAAGCTGCCATTCTGCTTCTGTCGGAAGCCGCTTCCCCGCCCATTTTGCATAGGCCTTCATGTCTTCGAGGCTTAGATAAACAACCGGATAATTTTCCTGGCCCGCCAGATATATTCCGTATTCCCAGTGTCGTAAATACCTTGTAGTATCAACAGGTCTGTAACCTGAGCTTTGAATGAACTCATAATACTGGGCATTTGTAACAGGGTATTTGTCGATCAGGAAGCTGTCAATCCTGACAGTCAGATCGTTAACCTCGGGGTAAGGGATGAAATCCTCGGTGGTACCGACCTTATAGGAAAACTCAGTTCCGGGAATCAGAATCATATCAGGGGCTACCCCGGTAGCCCGGACTGTAGGCTCCACCCTGCTCACCAGCCATGGTCTTCCTCCCTCAAGATAGTGAATGTTTTCATCGAGGAGGTGTTTGCCCTCAAGAAGCTGTACGACTATCTTGCCCTGATAGTAACCAAAGTGATCCCTGAGGCTTAGGATGGTATCGCTTTTCAGCCGGAATTCCCTGAATGCAGTTTTGTTTGAAGGATTTCCCTTCCATACAAGCACCCTGTTATCGTCTGCCGACCGCAACATAAGGGAATCGCCCCTGAGTTTTGATCCGAGAAGAAGGGGAAATTCAGCAATGCAATCAAGCGAACCCTCCATGCGGGTTCCCGAATAAGAGGCCTGCCATCCCTCCGTGGCCGCTGTAAGCCAGGTCGTCCCTCCTTCTGTTACGGGATGGATATTCTCATGATTCCAGAGCGATACATAATGACGGGCTATGTTGCCGTCGATCCTGAACAGTTTTCCCTCGAAACCTTCATGACGCATGTTCAGAACGGTATAAAGGGTTTTCTCTCCTGCCTTCCACCGGTTCACATAAATCCTGTCGGCCAGGGTCCCGATCATTGGTGTCCAGTCCTTATCAAGGAAGGCATCGTTGTTCTGGCGAAGAATGAATGTTGTCCCGGCCAGATATTCAAGGTCTTTCTGGTAATTCTCATCCCGTCCCCCCGGACGGAACAGGTTCAGTTCGGTGCCGTACCCGTTGAAGAAAGAGATGGCAATCTCGCGGTGCAGAACGTCTTCTCCTGCATCACAAACCCTGAAGATTGAGAAATCGGGTTTTATAAGTTTGTTAAGGTTCAGTTCTGGGCTAAGAAATATTGCATTATGAACCCGTCCCGACAATATTCCCGGCATATCCCCGGGAACGGCCATGCCTTCGGAATACATCACCACCCCCTTCCTGACGCTGTCGGCTGCTGACTGGAGCTGACGGCTCGAGCTGCCTTTAGTGTCGAGAACCACTCCGTCCGCATCGGTTTCGGCAATCAGAGACGCCATTCCCTTCATATGGTTTTCAAGCCTGGTGCTGGTATCCCAGGGATTATATGCTATAAACAACCTTGTATTGTTCTGGCGGGCAAGTCCGCCGAATATCCGGAGCTGTCTCAACCCTCCGGGCAGATCCCGGTAGAGGTCCCACTGATTGCGCTGATCAAGTCCAAGGCGGGGCCATGTCGGCCATAAACCGTATACATCAATATACCCGAAGGTATCCATTCCCTTTCTGAGGACATCTGCAAAAGTGTATTTTCCGGACGTTCTGTCGAAGAACTCCCTGTCCCATGCCATCTGGAGCATAATCAGGTAGCTTTCCCTTATCCAGGCCAGGTCGGCTCTTTCGTACAATGAATTGTCAAAATCACTTATATCATAAAGGTAGCGGTCCCTGAACATCATTTTAAGTCCATTCTGCCACTCACCCCTGAATATGTCGGCATAAATCCTGTAGCTGACCTTTGCTTTGGGAGGCAGGATCGTCTTATATCTCCGGTTCATTCCGCCCGATGTTTCCATGCGTCTGGCAACAGCGCAAACAGAGATCCCGTTCTGAACTTCGAAAGAGGTGTAACCAAGTTCCCACGCGTTGTCGGGAAGAATAACCCTTACCGGCAGATATCCCGGACGCGAAAGCCTGGCACGGGCGAGATCGTCGGGCCCCATTCCCGTTATAGTTACTGAAGCACTGTCGGAGCCGAAAGGGACCACGTTGCTTATTGTCACCGTATCTGCCGAGATATTCTCAAATACCACATCACATTGCCATCCCGGGGAATCAGTATCAGGCTGATTAAGCTCAATTCTGACCGAATTTTCAAACTGCAGGGAGTATCCATTCCCCGAAACAGCAGCCTGAGCTTCGGCTGCAGAGTGCATTTTTTCATCAAGAAGGAAACTTAAAACAGGTTTTTCCCGTTTAATTGGTAAGCCTGAATTATCTGAAAGGGTAAGGCTGTCGGTTGAAAGACCGGCAAGGCCCGAAAAATGGACCTTTGAAAGGGACTGAGATAAGGCCGGACAAGGTATGAAAAAGGATAAAATAATTAAAGTCCGTATTAATGGTCTAAAGTTAAACATAGACAGGATAGGTAAAGTTTTCTAAAAACTGATGCAATTTAAAACATAAGCAAGATTTTTAAAACTGTTTTAAAAAGTATTAAGGAAATAATGCAAAATATGGCACTCCTGAAAAAAATAGTGAAACTTTTCTTTTTGTTGCTTCTTTCCATCAGCATAATGGGAGGTTGTGCTTCATCAAAGAAGAACCCGTATTACGAAAAAAGGCAAAAGGCATCAAAGACCAACACCAGGCAGCTTGGAAGAAACCGTTATTATTTTTCCAATGACTACCAGAAGAAATTGTCTAAAAGCTACAAAAGGAAGGTCAGGTATTAGTTCACTCGTCGCAAACGAAGCTTAGCCCGTCGAAGGCAAGTGCAATGCCGGGAGGAAGAGTTTCAGACACCTCCGCGTGAAGTCCCATCTGATGGCTGATATGAGTAATGTAGGCTTTTCTGGGGGAGATCTCTCTTATAAAATCAATTGCCTCGCTGAGACAGAAATGTGAAATATGCTTTTCTTTCCTAAGTGCATTAATAACCAAATACTTAACCCCGAACAACTTTTCCTTTGTCTCCTCGGGAACATAATTTGCATCGGTTATGTAAGCGAAATCGCCTGTTCTGAATCCGTAAACAGGAAGTCTGTAGTGGTAGACCCTGAGCGGGGTGAGGTGCACGGAATTCACCTGAAAATCATCGTCATTGATCGTATTCAGGCGCATTTTGGGTATTCCGGGATACTGGTACTCGGCAAACACGTATGAATAGTCCTTCCGTACTGCTTTCTGCACCCGTTCCTCGGCGAATATGTCAATCGCATCACGGCTCTTGTAGTTGAATGCCCTCACGTCATCCATTCCGGCGATATGGTCCTTGTGTTCATGAGTAAGAACTATAGCATCGAGTTTCCTTACATTCTCACGCAGCATCTGCTGGCGGAAATCAGGTCCGGCATCAATCACAAGAACCGTATCCCCCTTTTCTATCAGTATAGAGGTACGGAGTCTGTTGTCGTGCCGGTCGCCGGAACGGCATGTCTGGCAGTCGCATGCTATGACCGGTACACCCTGAGAGGTGCCTGTACCCAGAAAGGTGATTTTCACTTTAAGTTATTTCCCGGCAAACCTAAAGCAAAAATCAATAACTGCCAATAACACTCATTATTTTTTATTTCTTTAATTCCTGAGCACGGTTAATAATATTATTTTTACAGTCACCCGAATTCAATGGCAGCCGGAAAGATATATCTTATACCTGTCACCCTGGGCAATCAGAATTACCATGATGTCATACCGCGGGGAGTTCTGGAGATAACCAGGTCGCTGAGGCTGTATGCCGTGGAAGATATCAGGAGCGCCCGGAGGTACCTCAGGCTCATTGACAAGAATTTTCCCATTGACGAGACTGAATTTATGGAGCTTAGCGAGCACACCGGCGAATTGGAAATCAGTAATTTTCTTGAGCCGGTTACCAGGGGAAAAGATATGGGATTAATGAGTGAAGCAGGACTGCCCGGGATAGCTGATCCCGGAGCTCTGCTGGTTTCAGCAGCCCACAGGCTAAGGATAAGGGTCATTCCGCTTTCGGGGCCCTCCTCTATCATTCTGTCATTGATATCCTCCGGCCTTAACGGGCAGAACTTCACGTTTAACGGATATCTTCCGGTCAGGCCTGAAGAAAGGGCAGCGGCGCTTAAAGCGCTGGAAAAGAATTCAAGGGAAGGAAAGGCGCAGATCTTCATGGAGACTCCCTACCGCAATCAAAGGATGCTGGATTCCATACTGTCAGTATGCAGCGATGACACTTTACTATGCATAGCCACCGACATTACTCTTCCGGGAGAAAACATCCGCACGATGACCGTCTCGGAATGGAGAATGAATGTGCCCTCCATCAACGACCGGCCCACCGTGTTTGTTCTTCAGTGAATTCGTCTTTTCAGTCAGTATACTTGACCAGTTTTACCAGGTTCACCTGAAAAATAAATGGTGTATATGGCGGGATGTATAAATTCCCCCGTTCTCCGAAAGCCAGTTTGGACGGAGCGATGAACAGTGAGGTTCCTCCCACTTTCATATAGGTAACAGCCTCGTCGAAACCCGGTATAAGCTTCCCTTCGTTGACTGGTACAATAAGGGTATCATCGGTATCAAGGTTTGCTTCGAGGATATTTCGGTTAATATAATGTATCGCGTAATACAAGTATGCAGTGTCATGCGTCTCAGCCTGCAAGCCTGTCCCGGGAATATAGTCGAGATAGTACAAACCGCTTGTTTTCAGCTGGAAATCAAGAGTGTCGTTATCTGAAAGAAAATTCTGGATCTGGAGTTCCTCATTCAGCTCCGGGTCATCAGGGCCACTTGAAAGGTCACATGATGGCAGCAGAAATAACGAAAACAACACAGCCAGGAATAATGACTTCTGATAGAAGAAAATTTTTTTCATCAGTATATAATTTTTAATTTAATGGCCTGATGGAACCCACATGTTTGAAAATAATATACATACGCGTTTGTGAATTTGATACATGTTGGTTTCATCATAGTTAACTTAGAACAGACTATCCCCGCAATAATCGTTCCATTTATTCATATCCGATAACAGTTACCCGGTAAACAACTATAGTTCGCGGAGGAATTTTCTTTCCGTCTCCGACAAGGCCGTGAGCCAGGAAGGGAGGCAGGATGAACGTGGCTTTTCCACCTGGCTTCAGCAACTGTAAACCTTCATTCAGTCCGGGTTCTATATCCGATTTCCCCACAGTCACCCGCATGGGGCCTGATTCGTCAGAAGAGTAACAAAAAGTGCCATCAATGAGTTCGCAGCGGTAGGCAATCTGTATCCTGTCATTATCCCTTAGCAAATTGCCTTCTCCCTCTTCTTCAATTACATACCACAGGCCTGCAGGAGACTCCTTCATTTTGAGTCCCTTTCTTTCGATATAATTCATAATGATTTCCCTGTCCTTTTGCACCAGGAACCTGTTCATTTCAGCCATTTCATTTTTGCCCGGCTTTTGCGGCCGTTCTCCGTCTCGACTGCTGTGCCTGCATGAACAGGGGAGCAAAATCAACATACATATTACGGCCAGGCTCTGTCTCATGATCACTCGGTTCACTTTCAATCTTTCATAAGCTTTTCTTCCTGTTCCTTCAGCACTTTCAGAAAATATGAAATAGTATTTTCGAGGGTGTCATAGTATTCTCCCCCGGAAGCATTAAGGTGACCTCCTCCCGAGAAATACCTGGAGGCAAAATCATTGACAGGAAAGTTTCCCTTCGACCTGAAGGATATCTTAACAAAATTGTCCTTCTCCATGAAAAATACAGAAAAGACTATTCCCTTTATCGACAGGGGAAGGTTCACAAAACCTTCAGTATCTCCTTTAACGTGTTTAAAATCAACCAGGTCATTTTTTGTCAGATAGATATATGCCGTTCTGTACTCTTCAAGCACAGTCATTCGCTGATAAAGCGAAAAACCCATGAGCTTCATCCTTTCAGCCGAGAAATTGTTATATACAGTATTCAGGACATGTCCCCTGTCGATTCCTGTGTCGATCAGGTCGGCTACCAACCTCAATGTATTTCCGGTGTATGCACCATACTCGAAGTTGCCAGTATCGGTAATAATCCCTACATAAACGCTCTCGGAATAGGAATGGTCGCGGAAGGGTTCCCCGTTAAGGATAGTCACAATCTCGTGTACCAGTTCCGCAGTGGAACATTTCGAAGGGTCTGATATCAGGAGATCTGCAAAATCCATAGGTTCAAGATGGTGATCGATTATAACCTTTTTCGCCCGGGAAGAAATAACGAAAGATTCTGCCTCTCCAAGCCGGTTAGGCTGATTGAAATCGAGCATTACAATCAGACCGGCGTTTTCTATAAGCTGCCTGCATTTCTTTCTTTTCCTTATAAAGACATGTATCTTTTCTGAACCATCCATCCATTTCAGGAACTCCTGAAGGTTATTCGGGCACATCATTTCAACCCTCCTGCCCTGGCCTGAAAGATACCGGTAAAGTGCGAGCTGAGAACCAATTGCATCGCCATCGGGATTGATATGGCTTATCAGCAATATATTGTCAGACGATCCCAGCAGTTCCGAAAATTCTTTTGTATCTTTGGCCAGATCTATCACTTTTACTTCTGCTTAATCAAGGGGTTAAAGATAGGAAATTATTTTTCAGGCATAGTTTCAATAAGGATATGGACGGTAAATATACTTTTTCAATTATAAAACCGAATGCGGTCAGGACCGGAAAAGCCGGTCCGATACTTTCAATGATCAATGAAGGAGGTTTTGAGATCTCGGCCATCAAGATGGTTCAGATGACCACCCGGCAGGCAGAGGCATTTTACGAAGTTCACCAGGGAAAGCCCTTTTATGAGGATCTTGTGGAGTTCATGACATCAGGACCTGTTATAGTATTGATTCTCAGGCACGAAAACGCAGTTCATGAATTCCGCGAACTGCTCGGAGCCACTGATCCTGAAAAGGCTAAACAGGGAACTGTTAGAAAGAATTTTGGCGTTTCGGTGAAAATGAATGCCATACACGGTTCCGACAGCGATGAAAATGCAACCAGGGAGTCAAACTTTTTCTTTTCTGAGATTGAAAGATACTGCTAATCGTATGAAAACAGAAACAACAGGCACTCCTGCCGGAAACAGGCAGATGGAAAAGTATTCTTCAGCTTTCACCCTTTCGGACATGGAGATATTTATTTTCCCGGATCTGTTTTATCCGCTCGTCCTCGCCAATATTATGTCGCCTCTGATCTGGAAATGGCGTGATGATCCGTGGTTTGCCGATATCGAAAAGAAAGGATTCACATACAAGGTAAACAGGATCAAGCAGTATATAATCCAGAATTACGTATTCAACCTTGATCTTGCCACATGGGGTCTGACCACAAAGACAAGGGAAATTGACCGGTTCAGCAAATTCTTCGACACGGAACTGCTCCGTCAGTCAAATGCCCTGTTCGGCTATGAAGGGGACAAGTACTATTTCGATATAGACATCAGGAAGCACTTCGGGCTCGACAGGTTCACCACTGATGTGATCCCTTACTGGAAGACTGAAACAGTAGAAGCCATGACGGCCTTCAGATACAGGGAAAACTTCACGACCGGTGCAGGAGAATGTGTTTCGCTGTCATCGCTTTACGCGGCAGCAATGTTTATTGTCGGGAGAATTCCGCTCGAAAAGATATTCCTGATCGCGACACCGCTTCATTCACAGGACTTCATCACCGAAAAAGAAGGTCTGATAACCAACAACAGGAGGATTGTGACCAGGAACATGTGGTTCAACGGCACTTCACTTACAGAGAAGGCAAGACGTGCCCTCGAAAATGAGAAAGTGACCATTGTATCGCATATTTCGGGATATATCCATACCGTCTACAATGAGGCAACAATAGATCCGGATGCCTACCAGATGTTTTCGTCGAAGCTGAAGGCATTCCTGAGGACGGACATAACTGACCTGGTTTTCATCAATTTCCTCAGGTTCAAGCAGAAATACAAAAAGCTATTCCAGTACATGTGCGAGTGCTCCGGCAAAAAGAGATACATTTCGCTTGAAAAGATGTTCGAATATGAGCACACGAGCAAATACAATCTCTCAAAGGAAACCAGAGCCAGTCTTGTAAATGAAATCGAAGGGGATGAATTCAATCTGAGTCCGCTCCAGGGAATGATTATGCTGAACGACATTGAAGGTATCTTTCGCGGCGAAAAGGGCTGCAGTCTGGATGAATTCAGAACGGAATTCGTAAAGTATTCCTGCGGAATCAGCGAATCATTTCTGGCAGAAATGTTCGAAGACCTTGAAAAATTCACGGTCACAGAGCCGAGATTACCCGACAGTGAGAAGTTCTATACCACTGAGGAGGTTCCCTTAATATCACCGGAGAATACAAGGGAGGAGATTATAAAATCAGTGACAGAACTTGCCGGTAAATCCGAAATGGCCCTTCTTACAATGTATGTTTACAGGCAGATGGACTTGATCGACTGGGTTCCGTTCATCAAAGCCTCAATGGAAAGGAATCCCGTATGCTTTAGTGAACTCGAATCGATGCTGGTTGACGAGGTTTACTGTATATTGGGAAAGATGCCTGATGAATCGATTTACGACAGCAACAGACTTGCGCTGCCTGATGAAGTGTGGAATTTCAGGCGGGGCGACGGGGTCGAGAAGGCCATTATGCTTGCCGACTTCATAGGGCTGAAATATCCGGGATCGCCGGTTCAGATCGGGATATCGGAGTCAAGGGTTGTTTTGAGGTACAGAACCGAAGAATATCCTTTCCATTCATCAAAGGGATTCAGAAAGCTGATTACGATATCCGGGAATTCCTACAGTGTTAAGGACCTATCTTAAAACGATTTCCCGGATCAGTTCTTTGCCTGATTTCTCGTTCAGCTTCTCCCTGAGAGCCTCCCTGAGCATCATCAGTTCATTCCTTGCAACAGATGAAGTAAGGTGGACATACAGGATATGATCCCTTATATACACTTTTGAGGTTCTTGACGATATTGCTTTTCCGACCATCTCTTCCCACGAGTTTATAAGATTGACTTCAAGGAGTTTGCCTTCAAGGTTCATCTCCCTGATGTAATCCTTCATAGCTTCAGCAATCGATATGGTCCTGCTTCTCCTCATTTTTCCTGTTTGCCATTCCCGGTTACCCCGTCAATGCCATCCTCATTTATTCTGAAAAGCCGGTAATCGGTATTAATGCTTTCAAGAATATCATGAAGGCGATCCTGGTGAGTGTCGGTAATGAATATCTGACCAAATCTGTGATTACCCACGAGCCTTATTATCTGAGCCACCCGGCCTGCATCGAACTTGTCAAAAACGTCATCGAGAAGCAGGATTGGCGGGAATCCGGCCTTTCTCTTTATGTAATCAAACTTTGCAAGCTTCAGGGAAACAAGAAATGATTTCTGCTGACCCTGTGAACCAAGCGATTTCACAGGATAGCCATCCATTTCAAAAACAAGGTCGTCCTTATGGATACCAACTGTTGTATACTCCAGGGCCCTGTCCTTATTAACCGAAGAAGAAAGCATCTCCTGAAAATCACCTTCACCCAGGTGCGACCGGTATTTCAGACCGACAGCTTCCTTACTGTTTGATACCATCATATAGTATTCATAGAAAACAGGAACGATCTCATTGATAAGCAGGTCCCTTTCAGCGTGGACAAGGCTCCCGTATCTGACCAGCTGGGCATCCCATATTGATAGCATATCGGGATCAAACTGACCTGAATCTGAAAAATCCCTGAGTAGTTTGTTCCTCTGCTGAAGAGCCTTGTTGTAATTCAGGACAGCTTCGAGGTATTCGGCATTGTACTGGCTTATTATCTTGTTCATGAATTTCCTCCGCTCCTCACTCCCCTCAATTATCAGGGCGCTGTCGGCAGGGGAGATCATCACAACAGGATATCTTCCGACATGATCCGAAAGCCGGGCGTATTCCTTCCCGTTTCTCTTAAGCGTTTTCTGCTTTTGCCTGTGGAAAGAGCAGAAAATATTATCCTCCTCTCCGTTCTTTTCAAATATCCCCTGGATGATGAAGAATTCCTCATCGTGCTTAATGCTCGCGCTATCGATGTTATTGAAAAAACTTTTCGTAAGCGACAGATAATGAATTGCATCAAGGATATTGGTCTTCCCGACACCATTATTGCCCACGATGCAGTTGATCCTTGGGGAGAATTCAATGTCGGCCTGGCCGTAATTCTTGAAGTTGGTCAGAAGGAGCTTTTTAAGGTACATTTTCAGGCACGGGATTCATGTCAGGTATAAAATACAAATTTACAAAAAAGTCCCTTTTATAGAAATTAATTGTCAAATAATTGATATTCTATAAATTAAGCCTAAAGTGCATACTCCTGTTTTTTTTATGCAATTATTTCAAAATTACTTTAAAAGAACTACTTTTGCGGAGTTATTTTTTTAAGTGATTTAAGCATAAACTGTTATGGCAAAAAGTAAGAAGGATGACAATCCTCAGGGGATTAAGAACGTAGAAGAGACACTGACCAAAACAGAACAATTCCTTGAAGTGAATTACAAGCCGTTGCTTATCGGCCTTGTCGTACTGGTTGTTATAGTGGGACTTTTCTGGCTGGGGAGAATGTACGTTACAAAACAGAATGATGAGGCTCAGGCTCAGATGTACCAGGCCCAGCGTTACCTTGAACTCGATTCCATCAATCTTGCCCTTAACGGTGACGGCAACTATCTTGGTTTTATTGATATTGCAAAGGAATACAAGCTCACCCGTGCGGGTAATCTTGCACGCTATGGAGCCGGGATTTGCAACCTGCATCTGGGCAACTACGAAGAAGCCATTGACTACTTCAACAAATATTCGAAGAAAGACAAGGTTCTGGGATCGATTGCCATCGGCGCCACCGGTGATGCACTGGTTGAACTCGGGCAGACTGAAAAAGGTATTTCAAAATATATAGAGGCTGCTGAATTTGCAGATAACTCATTCAATACCCCGCTTTACCTTATGAAAGCCGGTGAACTGTATGAATCGACAGGTAAATATCCCGAAGCGCTTAAAGTGTATGAAAGGATCAAGGAGGAGTATCCCACAAGCACTGAAGGCTCCTCGATCGACAAGTACATTGCAAGAGTAAAAGTACTTTCAAAATAATGAGCACTGCTGATCTTTCGGACTACGATCAGGGTTCTGTCCCTGATGCCGGCAAGCTGAGATTCGGGATAGTAGTCGCCGACTGGAATCACGATGTCACATCCTCCCTTCTCGATGGTGCCCTGCTTACTCTTAAAAAGCATGGAGCAACAGACAACAATATAGTTGTCAAGCACGTACCGGGCAGTTTCGAACTGACGCTTGGCGCACAGTTCCTTGCCGAGTATGACGACCTTGACGCAATTATTTGTCTGGGTTGCGTAATCCAGGGTGAAACACCTCATTTCACTTATATCTGCCAGGGTGTTACCTATGGAATCACAAAGCTTAATCTCGAATACAACATTCCTTTCATTTTTGGGGTACTTACCACTCTCAATCATGACCAGGCCCTTGAAAGATCAGGCGGAAAGCTTGGCAACAAGGGCGATGAGGCTGCAGTTACGGCTATCAAAATGGCTGTACTCCAGAGGGAAATGGAATAATCCCGGTAAAACTTTTATCTCCTGCATAATCCCCGGTAGGGGCAGTAATTGCATTTGGTTAGGGATCTGGTCATCCTGAAAGGCTCCCCTGAACTGAATATTGAAGCAACCACCCCGGTGATGCCGGCCATGAAGGTTTCTCTCCTGACTTGTGACAATTAGTGCGATAACAGTTTCTTCTTTTGCACAAAAGGTTCCATATGACTTTGCAATAACTCAGTAGCTGGGGAAGTAAACTTATAGGTATCCCCGGTTATGCTGTTTCGTATTCATGATTCCGTAAAAATTAGCATTAGTGCGGTAAAAATCATAATTTGATTTTTTTAATACTCATTTTCAGTACGTTAGAAAAAACAAGACCGCACTAATTTTACCGGGTATCACAAGTCAGTACATAAAATGAGTTCCAATCCGTATTTGTGTTCTCAGAATTGACATCACATTCATAACCTGAATACTACATTTAGAATGTTTCTAAATTAGCAGATTTTTATAAAATATTTCATTTTTCAATGTCACAAAACGACTATGTCCAATTCATGATACATTGAATTGGTCTGCATTCAAGTCTGGGAAAATTAGTGTACATACACAAATTAACCAGATAGTGTTTTTAAAGGGTCGCAGGTAGTTTTACCTGCAAGGCCTGTCGGGTTTTATTACTGGTGTCACTTGTTTTAAATGTGTCAACATGAAAAATGAAGTTTCTAAAAAGGCCATAAACGGCAGCTTGAGCTTTAGTCTGTTTGTTGGGTCCTTTATTTGTCTGTTTTTATTAACCGGATCCGAGGTTTTTGCAGATAACCTGACCATCAGGTTGAATAAGCCTTATGCTCCAAATCCGAATGCTGCTGATCTTGGCAGGTTTAGCGCTGTGCCTGTAGGCCTGTTTACAGGAACTGCAAACTATTCAATCCTGCTGTATGAGTTTAAAACCAAGAATTTATCGGTTCCGCTAACATTGGAATATAGCTCGAATGGATTAGTTGTTGACAGGATCTCTTCCTGGGTTGGGTTTGACTGGACCCTCAATGCCGGTGGGGTAATAAACAGATATAGGAAAGGACGCGTCGACAGACCGGGAGCCAGGCCAGCGTATCCTTCCAACTGGAGCTCAATGACTATTGAACAGAAAAAGAATTATCTGGATATGCTTCTCATTTCAAGTGACAACGATCTGGAACCTGATGAATTTACTTTTTCCTTTCCGGGATATTCAGGGAAGTTTATAATAGATGAATCGGGTGTAATCAGACTGATCCCCTTCAGTAACTTAATAGTAGAAACAAATGCTTCAGGCACCTATTATTCATATTTTAAGATTACCACGCCCGACGGGATAAGTTATATGTTTGATAAGATAGGATGGACACGTCCTAATAATGAACCTTCATATACCTCATCTTATTATCTTACCCAGATTAAGCACCCCGATGGTGAGGTTGTTAATTTTATATACACTACCAATACAGGCTTTTTGCAGTACAATGGAGTATCACAGACAGCCACGACCGTTGTTCAACAGGCTTATAATTCCCTGCCTCCGGTCAGTCTGAATGAACTCAATACCGGAGTAAATCCTTTTTATTCCGATGCTGTTTTTCCTGACAAGATTATATTTCCGAATATCGGGAGTATTGAATTTGTAAAAAGTAATACCACCAGACTTGACAGTTATGGCGATTATGAGCTTACCAGGATTAAAGTACTTGATAATAACAATAATTTGATAAAGAGTTTTCAGTTTTTCCATGAATTCCCAACATGTTCTTCAAGCTATAAAAGCAAGACAAACCTGGGCATATCAGAACCAAATTCCGAGCATGAAAAAAGAATGTTCCTGGATTCGGTTCAGGTTCAGACCAATACATCATCAAAAATATCCTCATATATCTTTCAGTATAATAATTTGTCACAATTACCTGCAAGGTTTTCTTTTTCACAGGACCATTGGGGCTACTTTAACGGAAAGGTAAATTCTGATTTTGCAGTTATCACTGAAGTTCCAACCAATTACAGAGGTTTGTTTGCAAATATGATACCCACGATCGCCAACCGGTCGCCGGACTATCTGTATGCACAAAAAGGGATGCTTAAAAAAGTAATATTTCCCACACGCGGATATACGACTATTGAATATGAGCCTCATAAAGATAATTCAAATAATATTCTGGGTGGTTGCAGGGTATTAAGGACAAAGACTTATGATTCACCAACAAGCACGACACCTGTAGTTAAAAAGTACATCTATTCGGCGTCCCAGAAATCACTTAATTACAAGTATTACACTGAGTATTATACCTATCGGTTTAACGTGGGCATTGATGGGTATGCAACATACGGCAAACTATCATCAAATTCATTTTATAATTTATCGGTTTGCGGGCTTTATCATATTTTATATTCAAATGTTGAGGTATGGTCGGGCGAGAATGCAGAGAACGGTAAAGAAGTGCATCATTACATTATTGACATTGATGCCGTTGGAACGCCCTGGAATGTTACGATCAGTGATGCCATGATTTATCCCCTGGTAACCAACAACACAGGATGGAAAACCGGGCTCGAGGCTTTAATCAGCCTTGTTGGAAATAATTCAATAACACTGTCCTCAAATACAAACAGCTACAATTTCACAGAGACAAGAAACTATAAGGATGTGTCATGCCTTGCTGTCGAGAAATTCTATAATCCTGATCAGGTACTGGGTGGCAGCAGCTCGTCAATACAGCCGTATAAGGTAATAGGATATAATTTGAAGTCTATATGGACATACATCAATCAGGAAGTTGTAACCCGGTATTCACCTTCAGGCAATGTTGTATCAACAAAAAGTTATTCGTACAATGATTACGGTCTTTTAAGCAGTGAAACACTCATAACCAGTGACGAAATCACGATTGAAACAAAGACAAGGTGGCCGTCAGACATAAATACCGGGGTTTATTCGCAGATGAAAACCAAAAATATGAACTACCCTGTGGAAACTGTAAGTCTGAAGAACAACAATGTTACCGGCAGCGCTTTAACCACCTACAAGATTAATGGAACCAGTTATGTGCCGGATAAGTTGTACAAACTTGAATTCACAGTACCATTCCCGGTAAGCAGCTTTACATTCTTCAACGGGTCGGCCAGGGACAGCAGGTATGCTGCAACACCGGAGGTCAGCTATGACGCTTATAATACCGCGAATGGCAATTTGAGGCAGATCACTTCCCGCGATGGAATTATTACTTCCTGGTTATGGGATTCGTCCGGTAATTATCTGATGGCTGAGATAAACGGCGCCGCCTACACCCAGGTATCCACTCTTGACGGCAGAGCAAGTTCTTATGAAAGCAAAACTTTATGGACCGGACTGAACAACCTTGTGCCAGGTGCACTGATTAACACTTACGGGTATTATCCGTTAACAGGACTCAAAAATGCTACAAATCCGAAAGGCACGACAACTAAATATGAATATGATCCTTTTGCCCGTTTAAAGCTGGTTCGCAATGATGATAACCATTTGGTCAGGCTTTACAAGTACAATTACAAAAAATAAAATCATGCGAACAATGAAACCAATTTATATATCGGCAATTATAATTACTGCCACTCTGTCCACCCCGGAAGGCATGGCACAGTCGGTCAGTCAGAACTTCATCAGTTCGGAGACAGTGCTTATAGCGGGGCAGACATCAGAAGCCAGCATTCCCGGTCTGGGTTATCAATCCAAAAGGACGCAGATAGAATATTTTGATGGTCTGGGCCGGCCGGCACAGATCAATTATTACAAAGCCTCGCCCGGCGGGACCATGGATCTGATCAGCTCCTTTGGCTATGACATATTCGGAAGGCTGGAAAAGAGTTATCTTCCGTTTGCCGCAGCAAACAATAATATGGCATTTCACAGCACCCCTGCAGCGGCAGTCAACTGGACAGCCTATTACGGATCACCGGACAACAGTTATGCGTATTCACAGGTAAAGTATGAGGCTTCACCACTGAACAGGATTATCAGGGAATCATCCCCGGGCAATACCTGGCGCATGGAAGGTGGCAGGGAAGTGAAAACGGGATATGACTCAAATATTTCAGGAGAAGTAATGAACTATACAGTAAGCACTTCAAATGTATTAAATCTTACGGCCACGGCCTATCCTGCCAACACACTTGTAAAAACCACACTCTGGGATGAAAACAATGCTCAGGGATCCGGCACGCGGACAGTTGAATTCAGGGACAAAGAGGATCGTGTTGTTCTTAAACGCAGCTATGATGCCGCAAATGCATTTTCGACCTACTATGTTTACAACAATAAGGGGCAGCTTAGTTGTGTAATACCACCCAAGGTTACTGCCGATGATGGGATTATAACCTCTACGGAGCTCGATCAGCTTTGTTATCAGTACATATATGATGAGCGCGAAAGGGTGATCGAGAAGAAGCTGCCAGGTACGGGCTGGGAATATATTATTTACGATTCAAGGGACAGGCTGGTTCTGAGCCAGGATGCCAGGCTCCGGTCAGTTAATCAGAACCGTTATCATTATACCCTGTATGACGGGTTCAACCGCCCGCAGGAGCAGGGCATCTGCACTGAAACAGCGGGTTATTCTTCATTACGGTCAGCAGTGAAAGCAAGTACAGGATATACACCATCGACCAGGGATGCGCTGGTTTATTTCTATTATGACAGGAACAGCACAACAACCTCCACATGGGGATATCCCTATACTTCAGTATATAGCCAGCATATTCAGACCGACAATGTTAAAGAACAAATTACCGGGATAAAGGCCAGAATGGCAGGAACGGGCAGTATCTGGCTTTATACTGTGAATTATTACGATAAGTACGATAGATTGCTACAGCAATACCAGACCAATCCCGAAGGCGGATACAACAGGGTCTCAATGGCTTATGATTTTGAGGGAAAGATCACCGATAAGCAGACCCTTCATAAGAAAACTTCCGGCAGTACAGGCATTACTTTATACGAGAATTTCACGTACGATCACATGGGGCGGCTGACGGCAGTGAAATCCGGTTACAATACCACAACACTTACAACCCTTGCAACGAATACTTATGACGATCTGGGCCGTTTGGTACTCAGGAAGCAGCATAATAACCAGCAAAACATCAATTACACCTATAATGTGAGGGGCTGGCTGACCCGGATCAATAATCCTGATGCTGGCTCAAGCGCCAGCCAGTTGTTTGCCATGAGTCTGTACTATGATACAGATATGAGCAGCATCCTGAACGGTACGGTTCAGTATAACGGGAACATCAGCGGAATGAAATGGAGGTTATACAACAACGGGACCAACCAGTACAAAGGTTATAAATTTACCTATGACGGTCTGAACAGGCTTCGTCAGGGTGATTATGGAAATTACACATCTTCGTGGACCAACGTGAACAGGTTTGACTTAAGCTCGGTTCAGTATGATTCCAACGGGAATATCACCCTTATGAACTGCAAAAACAGTTCAGGCGCCGACCGGGAGAACCTGGTTTATTCATATTCGGGCAGTAACATGGGGAATCAGCTTGTATCGGTAAGCGGGACCTATAACGGAGTAAGCGGACGAAGCGGCAGTTTCACATACGGCAACAACGGGAATGTTACCAGCGACGGCTTAAGGGGTATAGGTTCCATCAGCTGGTTCGATGAGATTGATTTTCCGAAGCAGTATTACAAGGATGCTGCCAACAAGGTTGATTACAGCTATGATGCACTTGGCAACAAATGGAGCAAGACTTCGGTAATTGCATCAACGTCCACCGTGACACTCTATTACGGGCCGTTTATATACACCGGCGGGACTCTGACCAGGGTATTGACCCCTGAAGGATATTATAATCCGGCAACAGGTAACTATTATTACTATCTGAAGGATCATCTGGGGAATACCCGTATCACTTATAACTATACAGGATCGGCGCCGGTTATTGACCAGGAAGTTGAATACTATCCTTTCGGTTCGATGTTTGCAGCCAGCAACCTGCAAAATAATTTATACCTTTACAATGGGAAGGAACTAAAC
This sequence comes from Bacteroidales bacterium, assembly GCA_049294075.1. Lineage (GTDB taxonomy): Bacteria > Bacteroidota > Bacteroidia > Bacteroidales > VadinHA17 > LD21. The sequence continues at coordinate 39,531 of JBAQCK010000177.1, forward strand.
AATGAGTTCTTTGAAAATTATGATTACGGCGCTCGGTTCTATGACCCACAAATCGGACGGTGGCATTCTGTTGACCCACTCGCTGAGAAATATCCAGGTCTTTCTCCATATGCCTACTGTGCTAATAACCCAATAAAATATATAGACCCAACAGGTATGGAATTTACTGAAGATGCTTGGAAATGGGTTAATAAGTTAATAGCAGAAGTCAATAGCAGACAGGAAAGCAACAATGCAAACATTGCCGAGAAACAAGCAAAATTGGATGCTGGCGGTTTATCTGCAAGACAGGAAAAGAGGTTAAACAGACAAATAGGAAATCTTCAAAGTCAAAATAGTTCACTTGAAAGTGTAAGAGGCGAAGTTGCAACTATGGCCACCTCTGACCAAGTATATAATGTAGTTGAAAGCTCTTCTCAAAATGAAAGCGGACCTATTCCTGGCATGGGTACAGAAATAGCTTACACCTCATTTAACAAGGGTACTGGAAATGTTGACATCACAATATCCCATAGTTCTGGATTAGGTATGTTTGCACATGAGCTTTTACATGGCTATCAATTTGACCAAGGGTTAATAAGCCTTGGAGCGCCTGGCGCAATGGGTGGACGCTTTTTACTTGATAAGACAGATGAAATGGCTGGATATAAGAGGCAGGGAATGTTTGGATCCACTGAATATACATTGCCAGACAGATATAAAGATCTTCCAGAGGGTCCTGTCAGTATCCATAATTTTGGTTACCAAGGAGTATCAATGTCAGACTTAATTAAAAATCAAAATACTTCCCAATTACAAGCCTTGTCAAGAATTATGAATCAGGCTTATAGAGTAAATATGGGAGGTAATTGGCAAACGATTACGAAATGAAAAATCTTAAAATACTGGTATTAAGTACTGTTTTGGCATTTTCTATTAAACAAGCCTTAGCCCAAGAAATACAGTTTACGCTACATGGCCTCAATCCATGTACAGGGAAAATTGAAAATGTTAGCTTTTACTCTTTAAAGAAAGGAGCAATATATTCTCCAAAAGATAGCACTGGAACATGTGCTATTCCAGATACAGGAATGTATACTTTAACTTTTTTTGACGAGGATAAGCACTATACTTTTAAAGAGTTTAAAACATACTCTGATACATTGAGGTTCCCAGCCATACAATTTTGTCAGGAGCTTACAACTCGTGTTTCATTTTCTGGTTATTGTTGTTGTGGTACTCTTTGCGAGGGAAAACAAGTTGACTACTATTCCAATGGAAACAAAAGGATAGAAGGTTTTTTTAATAAAGGGAAACCTATTGGAAAACTAAATTTTTATTATCCTACTGGACAATTGAAACTTGTAGAAGAGTATAACAAACGAGGTAAACTCTTAAGGGAAATCCAGTACGATACAAAAGGAAACTTAATGAGAACGAAATGACTAAAGACCCGGCCAGTCCGGGTTTTTTATATCAAATTAATTTTAGCAGCTTTAATAAAATGGTCAACGGTTGTAAGCAAACATTCCTTTTCTTTCTCCGGTAAGTTCGCGATATCCTGTAATCGATGCAGCATTTTTTGGTCTTTAAATAAATTAGATTGTTCATCCTCACCAAGTAAATAGCCCACTGTAGTATCAAGGATTTTAGCCAGTTTCTTAGCCGCTTCATTGCTTGGTATAATACTCCCCAAAATTCGGACCACTGGTTAAGTTGAAAATTAACAATTAAATTTACCAGTGCGTTATGAAAAAAACAAGAAGGAAATTTACCGGAGCCTTTAACCCGACTTGCAGTTAATCCGAATGGAATTCTTGGTTTTCAATGAATTGGCAATTTTCAAGTTCGGATTTGTGTACTACGGATTTTCGCTTTACGAAAGGTTCATATTTATATTTTAGGGCATCATAAAGTGTCCGTACTTGTTTGTTTGGTTCCGAACAACGTCGTATCATGATCACTTTTTCGTGATTGTTTTGGGCCAAAGTGGTAACCGCTTTTTGCGTGTTCATCGTTCTTAT
>JBAQCK010000178.1:0-9981 GCA_049294075.1 Bacteroidales bacterium
GTCACAAAGGCTTTCCTGAGCGATGCAAAAAATAATTATCCCTACATTAACAACGTCTCTGAAGACTCCCCGAAAAAGGAGAGAAGGGAGAACAACGAAGTGAGCTCGGCCGGTTTTATCCAGGAATTTTATCTTATAAACCCCGGCAACACCCTTTCTGCAAGGCTTTGGTACCAGTCTGCATCCAGAAACCTGCCTGTGCCGATAATCAGTCCCACACAAAATCCACCTGAAAAACAGGATGATGAATCATTGCGGGCCATGGTTTCATACACCAGTGACCTTAACATAGCCGACATCGGCATTACCGCTGCATTCATCTCCGACAGGCTCCGGTATAACAATGAACTTGCTTCGATAAGGTCTGTTAATAATTCCCGGACATTTACTCTGAAAGGCAGTTATAAAAGGAGAATCAACGACTTTCTTTTAATGGAGGCTGCATTTAATGATGAACTGAGCCATGTCAGCACAAGTAATTATAATGGTAACAAGTCAAGAAATCTTGCCTCTTTCGACCTTCTGGCAGAGTCAATGCCGGTATCATGGCTTTCGGCCAGGCTTCTTGTGAGGGAACTACTTCATGATGACATACTGCTGACTCCTGATTTTTCGCTGAGTACTGAATTCAGGCCATTCCCTCAGAAATATTACTTTTTCAAAGCGAGTGTTTCAAAAAACTCGAAGGTACCCACCCTGAACGATATGTACTGGTCGCCCGGCGGTAATTCTGACCTGAGGAACGAAACCGGCTGGTCAGCCGAGCTGACCTGGGAAATGACCAGTTTTCATGATGGTCCGTTTAAGGTTAAAAACGACATCACCTTTTTCAGGAATGATATTAGAAACCTCATACAATGGCGCCCTGGTGAATTCTCCTTCTGGGAGGCTGTCAATCTTGGTTCAGCAATCACATCCGGCCTTGAAACCGGAGCCGACATAAGTTATTCATTCAGTAAAGCAGATCTCAGGCTAATCGCCAATTATGTACACACAAAAGCCAGGTCGCGGGAACCTTACCCTGAAAACAATACATCGGATGGGGCGCAGCTGATATATGTGCCGGAAAATCATTTAAATCTTCTTCTCAGGCTGAACTGGCTTAATTTCTTTGCCTCTTTCAGTACCGATTATACAGGCAAAAGATATATCACTGCAGACAACTCCGCTTATCTTCCTCACTTTGCTGTAAGCGGCATCAATGCCGGCACCAGGCTTGAGGGAACTCATCATTCAATAGAAATTTCCCTTTCTGTCGATAACCTGTTCAATGCCGCTTACCAGAACATTGCATACTATCCGATGCCCGGCAGAAACTTCTATTTATCTGTTGCATATCAATTTATAAAATAACAATGAAGAAACTTCTTATCTTTTTCGCTCTATCCTTGCTTTCATCCTGCATTAAGGAGACCGATCCCGTAGTTACAGGATTGGAACGGGCTTATCTTTCCGGGAATGGAGTATTCATAATGAACGAAGGAAATTTCAGGTCGGGTAACGGCTCGCTTTCTTTCTTTTCTTACGATTCGATGAAGATCTACAACAATATCTTCAGGGAGGCAAACGACCGGCCGCTTGGTGATGTTCCTTACTCCATTGGTGTTAACGCTAATACGGCTTTTATACTTGTAAATAACTCGAATAAGGTTGAAGTGGCTAATTTGAACGACATGAAGTCGGTCACTACCATAGAAAAGATTGTTTCTCCAAGGTATATTTCTTTCATCAATAGTCAAAAGGCTTATGTTACAAGCCTTTATTCCGACTCAATAAGGGTTATCGACCTCCATTCCAAAACCGCAACTGGGTATATACCGCTTGAAAACACCTCCGAATCGATTGTAACAGTTTCATTGAGGGCATACACAGCAAATTGGAACGGAGGCTGCAAGATTTTCGTTATTAATACTCTTGATGATGAGGTCATCGATTCGATTGAGGTGGGCATGGAGCCTGAAAGCATGGTAGTTGACAGAAACAACACGCTGTGGGTTTTGTGCAACGGAGGCTGGAAAAGAGAACATTACGCCGAACTAGTTGCCATAAATACATCAACAAGTACCATAAGCAAAACATTGACTTTTCCATCCCTGAGCGATTCCCCTACCTGCCTGCAGATTGACGGCGGCGGTCAGTTCCTATACTATCTTCACAACGGCGTGAGGCGGATGGACATTAATTCGGAAACACTCCCTGCAACAGCATTTATCCCACAGGCAGATTACTTCTTTTACAGGATGGGAGTCAATCCGTTCAATGATGAGGTCTTTGTTACCGACGCCCGCGATTATCTTCAGAAGGGAATCGTGCTGAGATATTCCCGTGAAGGTTCCCTGCTGTCGCTACTGGAAGCAGATGTAATTCCCGGGAACATGTATTTTAAATCAGCCACAAAATAGAAGTACTGATGTATTACACTCTTCACAGGATAAAAACCGGACCCGGGAGCTTACTGAGCGGCCTTATACTGATCTCAGTTCTGCTCAATTCATGTCAGGGTTCTGTCAGCAATACTGCCAAAAGACCTGAACAGCCTGAAGTGCCAGGTATTTCGTATGCGAAGAGACTTAAGATTGAAAGCCTCAATGGGTATTCGCGTGTCTCCGTCATAGGTCCCTGGCAGGGTTCAGGTGGTGTTATCCAGGATTGGTACCTGCTTCCCCGGGGGATCAGCATTCCTTCCCATATCGACTCCATGAAAGTGATCCGTATTCCCGTTGAAAGGGTGGTATGTATGTCGTCCACTCATATAGCGATGATAAAGGCTCTTGGACGATCTGAATCCGTAAGGGGTTTTTCAGGCACCGGCTTCATTTATGATGAGCAGGTCAGAAAGCTTGTTGCTGATGGAGAGATAAGAGAAACGGGTTATGAGGACAATCTGAATAAAGAGTTGATTCTTAGTCTCCTTCCCGATGTCGTGATAGCGTATGGCATTGGAAGCGAATCGGCGGGTTATCTTGGAAAGCTTAAGGAAATGGGGGTAAAGGTATTATTCAATGCCGACTATCTTGAGGAAGATCCTCTCGGGAAGGCTGAATGGATAAGGCTTTTCGGCGCTCTTTATGACTGCAGCCCTGTTGCTGATTCATTGTTTCAGCACATAGTACATGAATATAACAGGTACAAGTCGCTGATAGCTGAAAAGGCCTCTGGCAAACCCAGGATACTGCTTGGACTTCCATTCAGGGATACCTGGTTCATATCTCCTGGCAACTCCTACATTTCGAGGCTGATAAGCGATGCAGGCGGCGAATACCTGTGGGAAGATTCCGTTTCGGACGTGTCGATGCCAATGGGACTTGAAAATGTGTTCATCAAGGCTGTTTCAGCCGACTACTGGCTGAACACCGGGTCAGCAGGCTCCTTGCAGGAAATTGCTGCCGTTGATCCAAGGCTCGCCCGGCTTCCCTGTTTCAGGAGCGGCCGTCTCTACAACAACAACCGGAGAATGAGTCCCGAAGGGGGAAACGATTACTGGGAAAGCGGTTGCCTTAACCCGCATATTATCCTGAGGGATATTGCATCGGTCATTCACCCCGGACTGTTTTCCGGAGAAGAGTTGTATTACTATATTAAACTGAAGTAATCACTATGGGAGCAGTATCGCAACCTGTTAAAACTGAACGGTTATCAGCAGCCAGGTACAGCCTCATTTTTTCAGGGCTGCTGATCCTTCTTGCACTTCTGTTCCTGCTCGATATCTTTCTTGGTTCGGTATCTCTCAGTCCGTCTGAAATAATTAAAGCGTTTCTGAATGACACCGAAGGAACAACAAGGACTATCCTTATCCGCTTCAGGCTGCCAAAAGCAATCACCGCCATCCTGGCCGGGATTGCATTGTCGGTAAGCGGTCTTCAGATGCAGACTCTCTTCCGTAATCCCATGGCCGGACCCTATGTACTTGGATTGAGTTCGGGAGCCAGTCTTGGGGTTGCATTCGTCATTCTTGGGTTCACATCCCGGATTCCTCCCGAAGCAATTACGGGAATCGGTAACTGGGCTCTTGCAGCAGCAGCCTGGACCGGAGCCGGACTGGTCATGCTTCTCGTAATGATGATCTCATCGAAGGTTAAGAACATTATGACCGTTCTGATCCTGGGAATAATGCTTTCAGCCGGAGTATCTGCGATAGTCAGCATTATGCAGTATTTCTCGAGCGAAACCATGCTGAAGGCTTACGTGATCTGGACAATGGGCAGTCTGGGCAATCTTACGGAATCACAGCTTAACGTAATGCTGATTTCCGTAGCTGCCGGAATAGCGGCATGCCTTATTTCAGTCAAGATGCTCAATGCTCTTTTGCTGGGAGAAGATTATGCCAGGAGCATCGGTCTCGACATTAAGCGGGCCAGATTCGTTTCAATTGCCGGGACAAGCATTCTTGCAGGTACGGTGACTGCATTTTGCGGGCCAATAGGGTTTATTGGAATTGCAGTTCCCCATATTGCCCGGATAATTTTCAGAACATCAGACCACCGCATACTAGTTCCGGCAACGATTATCACGGGTGCTGCAATTATGCTGGCAAGCGATATTATTTCCCAGGTTCCGGGGTCTGACAGTGTACTTCCTGTTAACTCCGTGACAGCGCTGATAGGCATTCCGATAGTTATCTGGGTCATACTCCGGAATCAAAGGAATTTGGATATCTTCTGACAATGACTGAAAAAGCAAATGGATTGTCGTTCACCGATCTCGGGATAGGATTTTCATCCGGCAAAACGGGAGGCTCGCTGCTTCTTCCTCCTCTTAAAGGTACTGCCGGGAAGGGCGAACTCATTGCCGTAATAGGCCGCAACGGAATTGGCAAAAGCACTCTTCTTAGGACCTTCTCGGGACTTCAGCCTCATTTATCAGGACATCTTAATGTGGAAGGGGCCGATATAAACTCTTATTCCAGGAAAGGTCTTTCTGCAAAAGTGGGATATATTTCGACCGAAATAGTGAGGGTGAGCAACATGAAAGTTTACGACCTGGTGTCGCTGGGAAGATTCCCGCATACAAACTGGATGGGAAGGATTGACGCCACCGACCGTGAATATATTGCCTCAGCTCTCTCCATGACCGGTATGACCGGCTTCAGCGAACGGCCCGTCACCGAGCTTTCCGACGGGGAACGTCAACGGGCGATGATAGCCATGGTACTGGCTCAGGATGCCGGGATCATGATCATGGACGAACCAACGGCCTTCCTTGATATAACAGGAAGATACGGGATCATTCACCTTTTGCACGAACTGACGCGGGAACGTAATAAAACAATAGTTTTTTCCACTCACGACCTTCTTATGGCTGTCAGGCTTTCCGACAAGATATGGCTGCTGAATGAGAATGGTCTTGTTGAGGGTGCTCCCGAAGACCTTATGCTTGCCGGATCATTCAAGACCCTTTTTGATGATTCAAAGGTCATCTTCGATCCTGTAAAAGGGACAGTTTCGTTCCGGAAACCGGAAACGGGAAGAATTAACATTAAGGGTGAAGGTGTAGAAAAATACTGGACGGAACAGGCAGTCGTAAGGGCAGGGTTTTCTGTTTCGGATTCACCTTCGGAAATTGAAATCCGGGTCACATCGTCCCCGGCGCCTCAATGGATCTGCCGGTCGGCAGCCGGGAACTTCAGCTTTGATTCGGTATACGGGATGGTTCGATGGATCAGGGACCAGGAAGCTACTTCATAAAATACTTCCTGTAATTGTCAATGAACGGCCCAATGTCGTCGACTCCGATCTTCTTGGCAATTATGTTCTTGTTTCTATCGAGAATGTAAATCAGCGGAGTTGCCTCCACATTGTAATAGAAACCGAAATTGGTCTTTCGTTCGGGATCCCAGCCGTTTATCCAGTTGAGCTTATGATCGGCAATATATTTCTGCCATTTTGCTTTTTCTCCTGTAGTGCATACCGAAAAGACTTCAACTCCCTGGTCTTTGGCCGTGTCGTAATAAGCTTTCAGCTTTGGTGTTGCTTCAGCGCAATGGCCGCAATCAGGTTCCCAGAAATATAATACAGTGAAGTCCTTCTCAATGTCATAAAGGGAAACGAACATCCCTCTGTCGGAATCCATTACAAGGTCCCGGGCTTTCTTGCCGATTAAGTTCGGTCGGATCCTTTCTACCTGTTCACGAAGGTCTTTTTTGAAGTCGTCTGAGACCCAGTCAGCTTTCCCTGAGAGATAAATATCGTCCGCAAGTTTTACCACAATTGCATCATGTCCCATTATTTCGCTCTCCCTGAAGTGGTTGAAAAGAAACACCGAAATGAACTGAAATACTTTTGGATTCTTTTCCGCTTTTGCCATTATCCGGTCAATCTCCTTGTTTATGCTGTCGGGCGACTGGATAATTACATTTGAGAAAAATGTATTCAGCCGCGCCTGCAAAATGGGAGTCCTTAAAAGCCGCTCATCAGTGATGTCGGTATTATCGAAAAAATGATCCTTATTGTATGCATAATTTAAAGCCCACCTTACAGAATCGGGATTCCTGGTTCCATCAGGAATTTTAAACTGCGGGACCTCCACAGGAAGCAATGCCCTGACCAGCAAGGCCAGAAGATTTTCATCATTTTCCCTGATCACCTCCCTGAGGTATGACTTCATTAAGTCTTCCTGTTTTTTTTGCAGTCCTGTCAGTATCTGCAATGAATCAGCATTTTGCCGGTTAGACTGAAGCCGCTTGCCTATCCCCGAAGCTTTTTTCTGCATTTCAACCCATTGCTTCTGGTATGCAACAAAGGCCGTGTTCTCATCCGAGCCCGAAAACTTAAGTGTGTTGAAATAATCGGGATAGGAGCAGGAGACTGAAAATTGCTGGTCGGCGGACATCAGGACTTCAAAATAATGTCTTCCGGGAAGCACTACCATATAAATTCCCTGGGGCAGATCCTCTGTCCCTGAAAATACAGCAGCTCCCCTGCTGTCGAGAGCCACGGTGTCCTTTATATACTGCTTATCTCCGAGGTGATAAGCCAGAAAAATAGTCGAGTCGCGCAGACCTGAAATATTAACTGAGATTTTATATCCATTTAGCGTCTGCCCCGACGAACAAAATGCCGTTGATATCAGAAGAAGGCCAAATATCAGGTTTCTCATATGGAATCGAATGAATTGAATGACAATCTGCAAATTTAGTCAATGCAATTTCTTTGCCAAACTGCCGGTTTAGGAAAATTAGAAATATATTGTAATTTTGATCTTGCTAACCTCCTCTCTCGGATAACAAGCAAAATGAAGATATCTATCCTGATCCCGGTTCATGACTATGACATTGTGGCGCTCATTCACTGGATGAAAGGCGGAATGGAGAAAGTACCCGAATTTACAGAGATCATAATCGGGGATGACGGTTCATCCGGGGACTTCAGGAAGAAATATCAGTCGCTGGCTGTTGACAAAATCAAACTTGTATCTTCAGAAAAAAACATTGGCAGGGCTTCTATCAGGAACCGTCTGATAGATGAGGCATCGGGCGATTACCTGTTGTTCATTGATGCGGATACCATGATCAGGGGCACTGCTGCCGAATATCTTCAAAAGTGGCTTGCAAACATCCACCGCGCAAGGGTGATAAGCGGTGGAATACTTTACAGTGATACTCCCCCGGGTGATCCCGACCTTATGCTGCGGTGGAAATTCGGGAGGAAAAGACAGCAGAAGAAGGCTTCGTACAGGAATAAGCACCCTTATTCAAGCTTTTCCACCTTCAACGTGATGATCGAAAGATCTGTCTTTTCCAAGTTCAGATTCTACGAAGAGCTCAAGCGGTACGGGCATGAGGACACACTGTTCAGCTACCAGCTCAACAAAGCAGGCATCCCGATTCTTCATATCGATAACGGCCTGATACATGAGGGACTTGAGTCGAACAAGGATTACCTGTTCAAAACGAAGGACAGCATTGAAAACCTCAGCAAGCTGTATGACAACGTGACCGACAAGATCACCTTTTCATCCACAATACCCATTCTGCGGATATATCAGCTTCTCAACGTACTCAGGCTGAGCCGCCTTTTTGCTCTTGTATTCATACGTTTCAGGGAGAGGATGGAGATACGGCTTGATGCCGCCAAAGTGTGCCTGCCGCTATTTTCTCTTTACAAGATAAGCATGTTCTGCACTTACAGGGAGATTCACCGCAGACGAAAGCTTCTTCCAATTTTTAAGATACCGCCCGACATTATTTAAAAATCATTTCTCCTCAGGTCGATATTTCCGTCATTCCGTCTTTCAGCCTTAAGCACAAAGTCGAACCTGTCTGTCATGGTGCAGAGAAAGAAATCGGTGGGAGGGGAGAAATCAATGTTTTCCGGATTGAAGAACCTTTGCCCTGCAGTATGCCTTAGTCCCGCTATTCTGTCACTAAGATCCGCTTCACGTCCTTCAAGCCGCGATTTAATGTATTCGGCGCAGAGAAGGTCCTCTTCGGCCGAAACCGCTGCTCTGAAACCCATGGCCACCAGAGATACATGTCCGGGTCTTCGTTCAGTAATAAACCTGGCTGCAGCAGAAGCATTCACAAGGCTGCCCGTTATAATCAGATCTGCATTGACAGCACTGACAAGCCCCGCTGTGCCGGCAGTTGTAGTGTGAATAAGAGTTTTCCCCGTAAGATCAGATTTTATAATTTCAGTCGGACTGTTTCCGAAATCGAATCCCTGTATCTTCCTTTCATTTCTTTCACCTGCAAGAAGTGAGTTGGGGTATCTTTCCTTAAGCCTGAAAGCTTCGTCAGGGTCACCGGTTGCGATGATCCTCGCTGCACCTGAGTCAATGGCGTAGCATTCAACCGAAAATGCTCTGAAGACATCAATTATCACAGTTAATCCTCTTGCCTGCCGGGCGCCTTCCTCAAATTCCAAAATCTCTATTTGCATACTGTTCTGTTTGGGCGAAAATTAACGAATAATTTTGTATGTACTATTTTGTATCTTTGCACGTTAGAGTTTAAAACTACAAGATGGCAGATCCGCTTACATGGGCTCTTGGGAAAATTAAACGTGCCAATGACATAATCTGGAATACATCCATATCTGATATCTCCAGGGGCAAGTCATTTCTTATCAGGCAATTAAGGATCATAGTACTGGCGGTGCGGGGCTTTATGAACGACAGGGTTCAGCTCAGTGCATCTGCTCTCACACTTTACACAATGCTCTCAATAATTCCCTTTGCTGCCATCGCGTTTGGCATTGCAAAGGGATTCGGGCTCGATCAGAAACTCCAGGAACTTCTTGTAGAGGAATTTAAGACACAGCCTGAAGTACTTACGTGGATTCTGAATCAGGCCGACAATGCCATCCAGGCTACAAGAGGTGGTTATATTGCAGGTGTGGGTCTGATAATTTTATTATGGTCGGTTATGTCCCTTCTCGGCCAGATAGAGAGCTCATTCAACCACATCTGGCAGATACAGGTCTCCAGACCCTGGCTACGTAAGTTCACCGACTATCTTGCCATTATGCTGATAGCTCCGATAGTGCTTATCGCGTCAAGCAGCATAACAGTATTTGTTACTTCAGAGTTATACTCAAACACCGAGTCGATTAAGTTCATAAAGCCAATCGTGGGTTTCTTCATAAAACTGGCTCCGTATGTGCTCACCTGGATAGGCCTGACAATCCTGTTCATAATCATGCCCAACACAAAGGTGAAAATCATGCCGGCATTAGTCTCAGCGATCATCACGGGAACCATACTTCAACTTCTGCAATGGCTATACATTGACCTTCAGTTCGGTATCTCAAAGCTGAGCGCTATTTACGGGAGCTTTGCAGCAATTCCGCTCTTCATAATCTGGGTCCAGTCGAGCTGGATAATTCTTTTGCTTGGGGCAGAGCTTTCATTTGCGAACCAGAACTTAACCAGGTATGAAATTGAATATGAATCACTGAATGTCAGTCACCATCAGAGAAAGGCTCTTGCCCTGATGATAATGAAGAAGATTGTTAATAATTTCACAACAGGCGAAAAGGCAGTCAC
>JBAQCK010000179.1:0-7074 GCA_049294075.1 Bacteroidales bacterium
CTCACTAATAGTTCCCTCTTTCGTATAAAATCTGCCGGAAACAGAAGATTTTAACTTCTTACGATCAGATCATCTGTCTTTATCTGTCCCATGAAAGTGCCTGGTCTGATCAGTTGCATTTTCTGCAGAAACTGCATCCTTGCCACCTCATCCGGCACCCATATATTGGCTTCAATCCAGGTGGAATTGTCAATCCTGACAAACTTTTTGTTTTTTGAATTTGTTCTCCTGGCTTTCATGATAAGATTTGTTTTATACTTTTTAAACGCCCGAATCATTCATATATTGCACATAAAGAGAGGATTTCAGCAGGAAATGATGTTTTTCATTCAGGGGTTGACAAATACCTCAAAACTTAATCCGGATATTTATACGGATGCTTGTTTCTTTGGAATAAAATACCTTAATTTTACTAACCAAAAAACTGCCTTATGCCAGACAATTTCTTTAACCTGAGTAATCCGGATTTTCTGGGGATCCTTTTACGGTTTGTTATAAACCTCGCGTTCCTTGTGGTTTTAATCAGGGTGATTTATTTCAGATACACCAAGAAAGAGAAGTTCCTCTTCACCTTTTTCATGTTGGGCATCACTATTTTCTTCATCAGTTCGATGCTTAAATCGGTATTTATCGAGTTTGGAATGGCGGTTGGTCTCTTTGCGATCTTTACCATTCTGAGATTCAGGACAAGGAATTTCAGTCTGAAGGATATGTCGTACATCTTCACCACAATAGGGATATCACTCATAAACTCCCTTAAACTGGTGGGTTTCCCGATGCTTGGGGTGATCATCTTCAATCTTATCATTCTCGCCTCGGCGGTTGTTCTCGAAGAGTTCGCCATCAGGAACAATACAACCACATACTCTATTATTCTTGAGGACCTTGAATTGCTTAAAAACGGAAGGAAGCAGAAGATTCTCAAGGAAATTTCGGATCTCACCGGGAAGGATATCTTAAGGTACAAAATCAGGAAGATCGATTATAAGAAACAGATTGCAGTGCTGGATATTTCATACAAGGATCGCCCCATGTAGAAATAAACACCGGAAATTACTGCCACAGCCCCGACGAGAACAAAAAAGAGAGGCTGCCCGTTTTGGACAGCCTCTTTATCATTTGATTGCCAGATTCTGGTATCTTAACACATTCCCTTTTTTACGGGGTCTTGATACATCTTACTGATTTTCCGGCAGTTCTCATTGCATTCTGCCTATTTATGTTTGTATGGTCAAGACCATCAGCGTCAAGACCAAGTTGTCTCATCATGGCGCGGTTTACTGTATCTTCGTCCCTGGTCCAGAAATAAGCAATATCACCTGCATGAAAGAAGGGGCCTCCGTCATAATACCTGAATCCTCCAGGCATAGCATTGAATCCGCTGGAATTGGTTCCGTTGCTGGTTGTCCAGCCTGTAGTGCTCTTCATCTGAGTACCTTCATCATCGCCCCTCCATCCTCTGAGTTCAGCATCTGTCTGAGACATTCCGAGAGCCATTTCCAAATCCCTGTATTGAGCATCAGTAGGTACCTGCCATCCATCAGGACAAAGGTTTGCATTGCTGGCTGCAAACCAGTTGTAAAGTGCCCCGTATAAAGGTTTATTCCGAGCCTCATTGTCATCATACCAGCAATATCCTGGACCCGTGAGGAGAGCCCACTCTGTACCTGTAAAATCTGTAGGTATTGGTGTGTCATTCCTGAAGGTGGTAGTAGCAAGGTTCTCCGCCATCCAGAGTGCCGATCCTATTCTTACAACTACATAAAGGTTGTCATCTGCATCCCTGAGAAGGGTGTTAAATGTAACCTGGTCGCCGTAGCTTGTACCGGCAGAATTTTCAGCATAGGCCCTTACATAATAAGTTGTACCCATTTCCAGTTCCGCGAGGTTGACTGTAAATTCACCTGTACCGACACCAAGAGCAGCTGCAATAGAGTTATCTTCAACTGTGGGATTTTCAGAAGTGCCCCAGCAAATACCTCTTTCACTTATTGCTCCTCCATTATCTGCAGTAACATTACCGCCAACAGTTGCCGAGACATCGGTTATAGAACTGACTGCACCTGTCGAGAGATCAGGCATCCCTACTGCCAATGTTGTAAACTCCACCTGCTCACCGTATACTGTGCCGGCATCATTGGTGGCATAAGCCCTGACATAGTACCTGGTGCCGGAGGCCAGGGCAGTCAGGCTGCTTGTAAACGAACCAGCACCGGTTCCATCAGTGGTGTGTGCTCCTCCAATAACAGGATTGGCGGATGTTCCGTAACAAACACCCTTTGCTGTCACAGTACCCCCGCCGGTCGCGGTAACATTACCACCTGCAGTGGCAGTGGTGTAGCTGACTACAGTTACAGCAGCAGTTGTGACTGTAGCGCCGGCAATGGGGGTTGCAGTGAATTCAACCTCATTGCCATAAGCGGTTCCGACACTGTTTGTGGCATAGGCTCTGACATAGTATGTAGTACCCGGAGTCAAACCGGTAAGGTTGCTCGAAAATGAACCTGTCCCTGTACCATCAGTGGTTTTAGAGCCTGAAATAGCAGGATTTGCTGCCGTTCCCCAGCAGACACCTCTTGCAGTAACATCCGCACCGCCGTCGTCGGTTACATTACCACCAGAAACTGCCGTGGTTGTTGTCACTCCGCTGACCGCAGTGGTAGTCACCACAGGGATCTCCTCCTTCTTACAGCTGTTGAGTGTTGCAACACCTGCCAGAAGAACGATTAAAACAAGAAAATTCAATGCTTTCTTCATAATGTAAGTGGATTTAAAGTTGGTTACAAAAATTACTATCTGGTTTATTTGTTATTGATAATATTTGCTATTTATCTGTATATCTATTACTAACATTAGTCTTTCAGACATCTCACCGATTTCCCCCCGGCAAAAATGACTCCTTCCCGGTATATCCTGGCTTCACTACTGTCTAAACGGCGATAGAGCGCTTTTGTTGTATCCCAGTGTAAAGTTGAAGTCCACCAGTAACCTACAATGCCATAATCTGCAAAATTGCCCAGAACACCATACCTGTAACCCTCTCCAAGAGCTGTGAAACCACTTGAGTTTGTTCCTGTTGAAGGGAGCCATGTTGAAGTAGCTTTAAGCTGGTTGCCCTGATCTGTACCTCTCCAGCCAGTGCCATCATATTGTGCCTGCGTCATTCCAAGGTGTCTTTCCAGAACCTTAAATTCCTCATCTGTCGGCACATGCCATCCGGTCGGGCACAAAGTTCCTGTTTCAACGGCATACCAGTTGTAAATCAACCCATATCCGCTTCCGGCAGGAGGTTGATTATTATTATACCAGCAGCATGCTGCTGTTGTCAGATCTTTCCAGGCATCATCATCTTCAACAAAGGGTATGGCAGCCCCTCCCCGGTAGCGGGTTGTTCTGAGGTCCGACTGCATCCACAACTGATCCCCGATAATTACTGTCCTGTAAACGTTGCCGTCAATGTCTGATGCACTGGTTGAGAAAGCCACCTGGGGACCGTAACCGATCCCGGCGCTGTTTCTCGCGTAAGCCCTTACATAATAAATAGTAGAATGATTCAGTCCTTCAATGTCAGCGGAAAAGTTTCCGCTTCCAGATCCAGCAGATAAAGAAAAGTCCGAAGCAGTGGGGGTTGGACTGGTGTCCCAGCAGACACCTTTGTCTGTAATTTCACCTCCGTTTGCATTGATGCTTCTCCCTCCGGATACCGCTGCATCAACGGTGATCCCTGTCACTGCATCAGTTGTAAGGGAAGGCACGGTAACGGGAGAAGTCCTGAAGGATAGTTCATTACCGTAAGTGGTCCCCATGCTGTTGGTTGCATAGGCCCTGACATAATATATTGTATTTGGTGTAAGTTCTGTCAGATTACTTGCAAAGTCGCTTGTTCCTGAACCGTCTTCAGTGTGGGAACCGCCAACAACCGGACCAGAAGATGTGCTCCAGCAGATTCCCCTCGCTGTGATTGCCGAACCTCCATCCGAAATGTTGATTCCGCCTGATGTGGCAGTCGTCCACGACACAGCTCCGATCTCCCTGGTTGTAATAGCCGGTGTCACAGCAAGTGTTGTGAACTCCTTATCCTCGCCATAAGCAGTTCCTACACTATTAATTGCATAGGCCCTTACATGATAGGTGGTCGCTAATTGAAGTCCTGTTATCTCAGCAGAAAAAATGCCATCACCGGTTCCGGAGGCGATCTTATTATTTTCAACAGTCGGATTGGCAGTTATTGCCCAGCATATGCCTCTGTCTGTAACTGAAGCCCTGCCATCTGATGTGATATTGCCTCCGGCAGTGGCTGAACCGGAGGTAATATTTGCCGGTGCAACTGTTGCAATTGATGGTAAAACCGGATCTTTCTTGCATCCGAATAAAATAATAACTGCTGACAGACATAGAGAAATCAGCAGAACGTTTGAAATCCTGAATTTTCTTTTCATCAATTTTTAGAATTACATATTCCTTTAAACTATATTTCCCGTGAATAATTGTGTAAACTGGAAAATGCTTAAATGCTGAAAGCATAACAACCTTTCCGCAGCTACTTTACGGCAGACCGCGATCCAAACACCCGAAGCCGTAAGTACACGGATGCCCCTGTGTTTCCGGCTTTCTTCCGCCAAAGGCCTTTTCAACAAACAAGTATATAATAATCAGGAGTGTCAGTCCTTGACACACCTCACAGACATTCCATAATTATGACCAGCATAAACTCGGAAAAGTTTTTCGCTGTCATTCTGAATATGACGGTACCAGGCATTGGGTGCGATTGGTGTTGACGTCCACCAGTAGCCAATACTATGCAAACCCTGGAAGGTTCCGGCATCGGTACGCCAGCCACCAGGCAGAGCTGTAAAGTCAAACTCGTCGGTAGCTCCTGTATTAGGACTGACCCAATGAGAAGTGCCCGTCTCTTTCAGTTTGCCTCCGGCAACCAGCTCCCCGCTGAGGAAATCCTTCAATGTAAGCCAGTCATTATCCGTGGATACATGCCAGCCGGCCGGACATAATATCCCTGAACTGACAGCATTCCAGTTATAAATGGCTCCGTATGTACTTCCATTGGAGCTGTTGTTCCCGTACCAGCAATATCCGCCCTGGATAAGTGAGGCCCAGTCTCCGGCTGCTTCAGTAAGTTCAATAGGTGTCCCGTCATGCAGTCTGGTTGTCACAAGGTTCTCTGCCATCCAGAGTTGTGTGCCTATCCTGACGATATTGTAGGAATTTCCGTCAATGTCGCTAATTGTAACCGGATCAGTGGTAAACTCCCTGTCCGCTCCGTACGCTGTGCCGGCGCTGTTGGTGGCATATGCCCTGACGTGATAGGTTGTATTAGGAGTAAGGGAACCCAGACTGCTATCAAACGGGCCTGTACCAGTACCGTCAGTCGTATGGCTGTTGGCGGTGGTCGGATTGGCAGCCGTGCTCCAGCATATCCCCCTGACGGTAACAGCCGATCCGCCGTCGCCTGTTACATGACCGCCGCCTGCAGCTGTTGATGGAGATGTGGGATTTATAACAGCAGTCGTGACGGTTGGAGGAAGGGGGCCAGTCTTGAACTGCACCGCAGCTCCATACCCTGTCCCCTGTTCGTTGGTGGCGTATGCCCTCACATAATATGTTGTGTTACCTGTCAATCCGGACATACTGCTTTCAAATCCTCCCGATCCGGGACCATTTGAAGTTTTTGAGTCGGTAATATCGGGCAGAGGTTTTGTGCTGCTCCAGCATACACCCCTTTCAGTGACCGGGATCCCGCCATCAGATGTAATTTCTCCGCCTGAAGATGCCGTCGTCTGTGTAATCTTTGTCACGGCTCGTGTTGTAAGTTCAGGAGGTGCATAGAGGCTGGTGGTAAATGTGACCTGTTTGCCGTAAGCTGTCCCCTCGCTGTTTACCGCATAAGCTCTTAAAAAATAAGTGGTATTTGGGAGAAGGCCGGTGATATTGCTTGAAAACTGACCTGTGCCATACCCGTCAGTTGTTCTCTCATCCTCAATATCAGGCGATTTTCGCGTATCCCAGCAAACACCTCTCACCATTATGTCAGCATTTCCGTCACTTGTAACATCGCCTCCTCCAATGGCTGTTGTGGGCCCTATTTCTGTCACCTGACCGGTTGTCACTTCAGGTAGTTTTAGAATAACACAGCTCTTAAAGAAGAGCGCCAGAAGGATTATGGCAATGATTTTTAAGAAGTACGAACGGTTTTTCATAGTTAGTTGGTTGTAGGAAGCAGGAAGCCTTTACCGTGTCATTGAATTCAGATATAAAAGTACAAAAATCCGTCAAATACTATGCCACTTTAGTTGCTTATGAATTTCCTCACGTATAAACAATTTGACCAGCAATTTGTTGCATTTTATGGCAAGTGCCTGATCACAGTTCTTTATCCTGACCTTCTGAACGCTTGTAAGGAAGAGTAAAACGGAAATCTGTTCCGCGTCCTGATTCGGAGCTTACCCAGATCTTTCCGCCAAGGAGCTCAACATATGCCTTGCATATGGACAGACCCAATCCGGTTCCTCCGAATTTTCTTGATATAACATTGTCAACCTGGAAGAACCTCTCAAAAATCTTTTCGTGATGCTCTTTCGGTATACCTATACCGGTGTCCTTAACGTAGAACTCGAGATTTCCATCCCTGAGAGTATATCCGAAGTTCACCGAGCCCTCTTTGGTAAATTTAGTAGCATTGCTAATCAGGTTTGAGAGTATCTGGATCAGTTTGGTACCGTCGGTGACTATTTTTGACTTCTCATCTGGCAAGCCCGTTTTAAGGCTTATTTTAAGAAGATCTGACTTTCCCTTATAGCTGAATTGCTCATGCAGGCTTCGCATGGCTGCATTCAGACTCATCTCCTTTAAATTAATCCTCACCTGTCCGCTCTCGATATTTGCAATATCGACAATATCATTTATTATAGACAGAAGCTGGCTCCCGCTCTGAAAGATGATGTCGATAAACTGACGCCGTTCCTCCTCAGTGGTGTCGGGTTCATTAAGCAGGGCAGAAAAGCCGATTATTGCATTCATGGGAGTCCTGATCTCATGGGAAACGTTATGAAGGAAGGC
>JBAQCK010000180.1:0-24356 GCA_049294075.1 Bacteroidales bacterium
GGTCTCACCTTCGATTGATAAGATCGAGGTAAACAAGCACGGAAAAGTACGCAGGGCCAGGATTTTCTACCTCCGCGACCTTACCGGAAAAAAAGCACGCATCAAGGAAAAGAAATTCTAGAACATATTAATTTCAAAAAAGGCTGTCCGCAAGGAACAGCCTTTTTTGGTTTTATATCTTCCGCAGCAGTTCTTCACGCTTTGCCTTAGCCTCTTCAACAAGTTTTAAAGCCTTTTCGTCAGCCTCTTTCACCAGTTGATCGGCCTTCCGGTCTGCTTCTTTTATCAAACCGTCAGCTGCCTTCTGAGCCCCGAGTCTGGCAATTGGACCTTTGGATTCTGCTTCCCTGACCAGCTTGTCGGCCTGGGCCCTGGCTTCAATACGGATCTTTTCCGCAGCCTTTGAAGCCTCATCCCTTAACTGCTGAGCTTTGTCTTCTGCTTCCTTAACCAGTTTGTCGCCCTCTGTTTCAGCCTCGCTTTTTACCTTATCCCTGGCTTCTTCAACTTTTTCCCCTACAGTTTCCTCTACTGCTCCCCTGGCTGTCTCCCTGATGTCGATAGCAGACGTGCTGTCAGGCGGCGTATCGCCAAAAAATGGTTTTACAATCGGTTTAAGGAAAGTCCCGGAAACATTGACGTTCACCTTCAGTAATTCTGGCGGCTTAATTGTAACGCCAAATGCTGAAGCCTGAGCTGACAGACTTTCAATCAGTGAATTGGCAGCATTTCCCAGTTCCGACCTGGGTATTTCTGTCTTTATCACATAATTGATAGTCTGGTCAATACCCTGGTCACCGCCGATGTTCATTTTTATATTTCCGACACGGGTATTGAACGGACTGACAAACAAGCGTCCGTCCCTGACCTTGAAACTGATATTTAGATCCCTGAACGTATTGGTATAGCCTTTCCCCACCTTGAGAACCTCCTTCATGGTGTTAAATACTGCAGATTCTACAAGTGTCACTTCACTTGACTTCATTTTTCCGGCCCCGGATATTGTTGAAATCCTGGGCATGAAATCATTCTGCAGCATACTGCTGAAATTAAGTGCAAAGTCAAATTTACCGTCAAAACCCTTTGCGGCCGGAGCAAGCATCTTAATAGTATTGAAGACGTCAAATGCATCTCTGATGCTCACATCAAGAACGTTCAGGTCAGCCTTTACAAACGGGTTGAGCGTGTCGCGGGTATCATAATCGGCATTGAAAGCCACTTTGCCACCAAGCATGTCCATCCCGGTATCCTTCAAAGTCAGGATCCCGTCTTTTACAAGAATGTGACCGGTTACATTGCTTGCATTAATATTTTTGTATTTGAACTTGTCAACCTGAGCATTGAAATCGAAGTCAATGTTGCCCGGCACTCTGATGACTGCAAGCGACGCAGTGTCTTCCTCTGTTGTCTCAGTTGCCATACCCGACATTATTTCAGTCAGATCGATCTGACGGGAATGCAGCGAAAGGCTGCCCCTGATGGTCTCATCCTTAAGCACGTAAGGAATGTAGTTTTCCAGTTTCCCTCCCAGATTGAAATCACTGCCCTGACCAATGCTTATTTCTGCATTTTTAAGTTCCGCGTATGCCGGGGTGATGGACATTCCCGCTTCCCTGATATTTACTTCGGGATATCCGGTCATTGCTACCAGCATGTCTTTCAGGTTGATGTCCCCCGATGCATTAAACCTGTCATACTGCGATTGTTCAAGCATCGACATCCTTCCTGCCAGATCCACCGACATATCAATCAACCCTGACAGTTTTATACTATCCATCGGGATCGCTTTTGTGAGTGCAGTCAGGTCGATTTTCCCCCTGGCTGAACCGTCGATGTCGGGATCGCTCATCGGAGTTCTCAGATAAAACCTCATATCAAAAGGATTTCCTGCAAGCTCAAAATGAAAGCCCGAAACATCCACCCTGGTTTTATCCATATCCTTCCCATCAATAAATATTGATGATTCGAGGTTTATTCTTTTTATCTGCTCAGGCAGAGCAGGGTAGCTGATCAAACCGTCCTTCACGTTCAGATCAAGGGAAATATCAGGCATGGTGCTGTCGGCGCTGCTGTAGATCCCTTTTGCCAGACCGGAAAGGTTAAATGTGCCTTCAGCTTTCAGATCCTGAAAATCCTTCATGTAAAAGGCAGGAATCAGGGAGATAAGTGATTTGAATGAAGTCTCATCTGATCTGAATGTCAGATCGGTCTCTATATCATCACCCGGCATGATGACAGTTCCGGCAAAATTAAGCAGCAGGTCATTGATTGTCACTGAATTTTCCCTGAGCCGGAATATCATGCTGTCGATATCCGCCAGTACATTCACCAATGCAGTTGCTTTTGCACTGTTGATATATTTTATTTCTTCCATTACAAAATCAAAATCGTCCGATTCAAGGGCTATTGCCAGGTCGCTTTTGCTACCGGCAAGATCGCCGCTAAGTGAGCCGTTCACGTTGCCCAGCCATACTGCAATATCCGATTCCCTGTCAATATACGAAACAGAACTGGTGAGCAATTTCACCTCTTTCAGGAGTATCTTCACGCCCGAATCTGATTCCACTTCCGCTTCACCCTCCTCGCTTTCGGTCATTATATCCCAGTTTGCACTTCCATCTTCAAGTACCAGGGTTTTAATGCCGGCGCCATCAATAATAACTGATTTGATTTCATAGCCTTCCTTTCCGAAAAGGCTCGACAGATTAAACACGAGATTAATTGATCTGGCAGCTGCAAGTGTGTCGCCTTCAAACTTTCCGACACCTGCCACCGACAAATTTTCAAGTGAAAAAGTCAGATTGGGAAAGTTTTTGAAGAATCCCAGCTTATAGTCGCCAAAACTTACCCTGGCTTCAACCGATTCATTGATCACATTCACAACCTTCTCCTTTATTTTATCCCTGAAGAGAAGAGGAATTGAGAACAGAAGTATCAGTATGAGAAGAACCAGTCCGAGAAAAGATTTCAGCATTATTGAGGTTGCTTTTTTCATCATAATATAATTTTAATTTTAACGATATGATGGAACCACACATGATTGAAAATTATATTCATTACGCGTTTACGTTTGAAATCAATCATGTGGGTTTCATTTTAAGTAAATTGTCTTATGATTTTCAACGATATAAAATATGAAATATTTTACGTTTTTCTACAAATAAAGATAAGCATTAACAGAGGCAGAAAAAATTACTATATTTGCAACCTGAATTTGACAATGAGGTCCCGTAGCTTAACTGAATAGAGCATCTGACTACGGATCAGAAGGTTGTGGGTTTGACTCCCGCCGGGATCACAAGAAGCGCCTTAGCGGGCGCTTTTTTTATGGGATTAGTTTTTCTTTTCCAGGCTGCCGTTTAACGCCTGCTTCGTGGACTTGTACTCTGGAACAAGGAGTTCGAAGAAATCAACTACTTCAACGTCGCTGAGTCCGTAAACATTCCTGAGGGATGCAATAACATGCAGGACTTCAGTCTTATAATCCTTCCTGTCAACCTTGGCAATCTTGATTTTTTCGTGGTGTGTCGGCTGGATCTCCTCTTCGGAAGAAAGGAGTTCCTCATAAAGCTTTTCTCCCGGCCTCAGTCCGGTATATTCTATTTTTATGTCCTTGCCTGGTTCAAGACCGGAAAGTTTTATCATGTTTACTGCCAGATCTGCAATCCTGACCGGTTTGCCCATGTCGAACACGAATATCTCTCCCCCGTTTCCCATGAACCCGGCCTCAAGAACCAGCTGACATGCTTCAGTAATGGTCATGAAATAGCGTGTAATATCGGGATGAGTGACAGTAACGGGTCCGCCTTCTTCAATCTGTCTTTTAAACAGGGGTATTACCGATCCGTTTGATCCAAGCACGTTCCCGAACCTGGTAATTACAAACTGGGTCTTTACGCCATCCTTCATCGATTTTGTCTGTACCAGCATTTCACATACTCTCTTCGATGCCCCCATTATGTTGGTTGGATTGACTGATTTATCCGTGGAAATCATAACAAATTTCTTGACTCCGTACTTAACGGACAGTTCCACCATAATTCTTGTTCCTCCCACATTGACGCGCAATGCTTCATGGGGGTTTGCTTCCATGAGCGGAACATGCTTGTAGGCTGCTGCATGAAAAACAACCTCAGGACGATAAGTCGCGAAGATAAGCTCCATCTTCTCCATGTTGGTGACATCGGCCAGCCTTGTTTTGAACTTCATGTGCCCGTAGTTCTTTTTGAGTTCATTTTCAATATTAAACAAAGGTGTTTCCGCCTGATCAACGAGAATGATATTCTGTGTTCCGAACCTTGAAAGCTGGCGGACAATCTCCGACCCTATCGATCCGGCAGCTCCGGTGACAAGTATGGTCTTCCTGGACAATCCCTTCCTGATTGCATCGAGGTTGAGATGAATGGGTTCCCTTCCAAGAAGGTCTTCAAGCTTTACCTTCTGCAGCTGCCGAACCTCCAGTTGTCCGTTTAACCATTTATCCAGTGCAGGTGTCTCAAGTACTTCTATATTAAGGGATATGGCCTTTTGTATTATTTCGCTTTTTTTAACGGGGTTAAGATTGGCAATAGCCAGGACCAGAGTTTGAATCCTGTGTTTATTTATAAAACCCGGATTCAGAATATTCGAAGTATATACAGTAATGTCATTGATCTTCTTTCCCTGAAGCTGCCTGTTATCATCAATAAAACCGCTGACACTGAAGCCTCCCCTGGGGTCACTTACAAGAACACGCTTCACAACAAATCCCATCTCCCCTGCCCCGTAGATAAGAACTCTCTTATTTAATCCTTTGTAGGAATGATGAGCGAACCTGAACAGCAACTTTACCGCAATTCTCATGTAAAAGAAATACACGGTTATCAGAACGTAATGTATAAGCAGAATCGATACAGGTACTGTGAAGTACTGACCAAAATGAAACTTCTCACTCACAATGGAGAAAAGTATCATTACAAAGGCCGAGACCGAAGTCGTGAGAAAAACCATCGTGATGTCAGTCAGTGTGGTGTGGCGTATAAGACCCGCGTAGGAGCGAAACAACAGAATAAAGACTGTATATACAAATAAGGTGATAAGACCGTGCAGAACAGCCCATTCCATTGGAAAATCACCGGGGACAAAATTATACCTCAGCAAATATGAAAGAAGGAAGGTGAGAAAGACCGAAATCATATCGTGCATGAAAAGGGTCCATCTGGGTACGGAATACTTATGAAAGAATCCGGATGCAAGTCTCCTTATTCTCTCCTTTAATCCCGTGTTAATAATACGCATTTCAGAATTCAGTTTTAAAACTGCACTACCAAACCTGTGAGCAATCTGTCTTTCAAATTTAAGAAATAAAGCTTAAACAGCAAAACCGACACAACTCCAAAGTGCCTCAAAATGAGCCAATTTTATATATATTAACCGTTAAAAAATGACGTCTGTCAAAAGAAAAAAACCTTTTGATGCCTGATTAGCAACCATTGATCAAAATATGCATTTTTATTCTGCCTGACTGGTTCGGCAAACCAGATCCTGTTATTTCTTAAGCATTTCAATCAGCCAATTCTGAAGGCGCATGTTCTGCTCCTGGAATGTCCAGTGCCCTGTTTCAAGCGCCAGATGCAGTTCTTTAGGGGCATTTATGACATTGTAGGCAGCATACATGGATGTCGGCGGACATGTCTCGTCGTTGAAACCCCATGTGTAATTACCAGTTGCCTTTAGCTCCCTTGCAAAATTCACTACATCATAATATGGTATTGTTTCAAGCTTCTCCTTGAGATTATGATACTTCACATTATTCTTGTCGAAGAAATGAGGCCATCCTCCTGCCCTTCCCGACAAATACCCTGTGACGTCGGACAGTGCAGGATATAATGAAGCAAGGTATTTTACCCTGGAGTCAAGCGAGGCTGTTATTATAGAAAGGGCGCCACCCTGACTTCCACCGGTGACTGCCAGGCTTGATCCGTCGTACTGGGGAAGCGAGGCAATGAAATCATTTGCCCTTACACAACCCAGATATACCCTTTTATAATAATACCTGTCGCGGTTGTCCATATTGTTTGTCCAGTATTCTCTCAGACCACCGCTTCCAAGGTCAAGATATACCACCGGATCAAGATTCACAGGAACTCCGTGAATTCCGATCACGAAAGTTATAACACCTCGCTCCGCGAGGTTAAGGTCGGGCGAATAAGCCCTCACCCCTGCCCCGGGAACCTCCAGTATTGCCGGATACTTTCCTTCCTTTCTGGGGATTGAAATAATCCCGTATATCCTCGAGTTGCCAATGTTCTGAATACTGACATGATACACATTGGTGTTTTCCGTGCATCGCTCAGGCATTAGCGTCATTCTTGGATTCACGGGGACTTTTTCAAGTTCAGCCATGGCTGCATCCCAGAATGCCCTGAAGTCGCCGGGGTACTTCACCGTAGGCTGAATTGCCAGGGGAGTGAAACCGGCTGTGGCAAGACCCCTGTATCTCCGTCCCTCAAAATCAACAGTCACAGTACAACGCAGGAAACCCGGTGATGACATTGTACCTCCATTCACTTCAAACGGTTTGCCGTTCAGCATTACCGAATCTCTTTTTACCGGTTCCATCTTTTCCGGTCCTATCTCATAGTACGCTTTTACTCCCTTCAGAGGATTCTGATGATAAAAGACCCGGACTGTAAAACTGGCCTTTTCCCCTGTCGTGTATTGCCAGTCTTCGTGATCGGGCGATACAATTATTTTAATCATCTGCTCGGGCATCTGGGCATATAATGTCCCGCATGCGAGCAAACATGCCGAAATAAACAGACCTGAAATAAGCTTCTTCATAATTGTTATAGTTTTATTGTTGATTCTCCTACAACTATATAGATCAGTAACATGACATATTTCCTCGGGATGAGGTCGGCAAGCATCAGTTTCCGGGGTCGGTACCGGTCGATCAGCCAGCCGGCCAGAAATCCGAAAAGAAGCGCGATAATGAGTTTCTCCAAAGCATTCCCTGATGTTACGACTGTACGGGACCATCCGAACTCCTTCACGAAAAAATCGTAGAAAGAAGGAAGACCGTTAAGTGCAGAACCTACTATTGCCAGTAATGCAAGAAATGCTGTCGCCACAACGTAGGGTTTTGAACCGCGAATACCGTGGCTTTCCGGTGAAGCGTCAGAACTGTTCATGCTTTTCGGGAGATCAGGTTAAAATAAGAGCTTATATACAAAAATAGAATTTCTTTTCTTAAAAATCCGGATAATCTTACAAACCCCTTCAGGAAATTTACCAAGGTGTTTTTTTTTGTACTTTTGAACCTAATTCTGACGATCATGAAGGAGAAAATAGCTGCGATATTTGAAAGGGAAGCCTCTGCAATTAAGAATATCCCGGTAACTGATGCATACGAAGCTGTAACCGGAATCATTTTCAGGCATGTTCATGAGCTAAGGGGCAAACTGATAACAAGCGGTATGGGCAAAGCCGGACAAATAGCCAATAATATAGCTACAACTTTCAGTTCTACGGGGACTCCATCTGTTTTTCTTCATCCAAGCGAAGCTCAGCACGGCGACCTTGGAATTTTGCAGGAGAACGATGTAATGCTTGTAATTTCAAATTCCGGCAAGACGCGTGAGATTGTGGAACTGATCGACCTTAAGGAAAACCTGTTTCCCGGTCTGCCCGTGATTGTGATAACGGGAAATGAACAAAGCCCTCTTGCGATCAAAGCCGATTACTTCATTTCAACAGGATCTCCTTCAGAGGTCTGTCCGCTCGGCCTCACCCCCACCACTTCAACAACTGTATTTACGGTAATAGGCGATGCGCTGGTGGTGCTGATGATGGAAAAGATAGGATTCACCACGGAGGACTATTCAAAAAGGCATCATGGCGGTTACCTTGGTGTAAGGTCAAGGGAAAAATCGGGCCGCGATCCCATCGAAAAGTAATTTTGCTTTGCAACGAAATTAAAAAAGATTAGTTTTGACTATTCTGAAAAAACCTAACCTAAATTCATAATTATGTCTACAAGCAACTCTTCAAACGACATCAGCAGGAAGGACTATGTATTCGCTATCACTGTCATAGGTCTTTTCTTCTTCATCTTCGGGTTTGTCACCTGGCTTAACGGAGTACTGATCCCCTTCCTAAGGACTGCCTGTGAGCTGAATGATTTTCAGGCATATTTCGTAACGGCTTCCTTTTATATTTCATATTTTGTGATGGCTCTTCCATCATCCCTGATTCTTAAAAAGATCGGGTTCAAGATGGGGATGTCGGTGGGGCTTTGGATCATGGCCGTGGGCGCTCTTATTTTCATACCGGCAGCTCTTACAAGAACCTATGGGCTGTTTCTCACAGGTCTGTTCGTTGAAGGAACAGGACTGGCACTTCTTCAGACTGCAGTCAATCCGTATGTAACTATTATCGGTCCCCGTGAAAGCGCTGCAAAACGTATCAGCATAATGGGAATAGCCAACAAGTTTGCCGGAGTAATTGCTCCGATAATATTGGCCAGTATACTGCTGAAGAATTCCCATATTATTGAAGAAAAGCTTGTCCAGGCTGTCGACGCGGGATCGCGGTCTCTTCTGCTTGATGATATGGCAAGAGGTGTTATTGTACCGTATATTATAATGGCTGTAGTGCTTGTCCTTCTCGGACTTCTTATAAAATTTGTTCATCTGCCCGATGTAGACACGGATGCAGAGGATGAAGCAGTAGGCGTGGCCAATGAGAAAAAGACAAGCATATGGCAGTTCCCCCACCTCATTCTCGGTGTGACTGCCCTCTTCTTCTATGTCGGTGTGGAGGTAATTGCAGGAGATACCATTATAAGGTACGGTCAATCGCTTGGTATTTCAATGGATTCCGCCAAATACTTCACTTCCCTTACGATGGTATTCATGATAATCGGTTATATCATTGGGATAACCTTGATTCCAAAATACCTGAAACAGGGGAATGCACTTAAGATATGCGCAATTCTCGGAGTGATATTCTCACTCGGAGCAATACTAACCCCTGCAGAAAAGGTATTTACAATGCCTTTCATCGACCTGCTTACCTTTAAACCGCTGGAACTTGTATTGCCGGTAACGGTATTGTTTGTCGCACTTATGGGACTTGCCAATTCCCTGGTGTGGCCGGCCATGTGGCCCCTTGCCCTGAACAGCCTTGGAAAATTCACCAAAACAGGTTCCGCAATGCTTATCATGGCAATTGCCGGTGGCGCCCTTATTCCACTGCTTTACGGGAAGGTTGCCGACCTTTCTTCCACTCAGGCTGCATACTGGCTCTGCATCCCCTGCTACCTGGTAATAATGTTTTATGCATTCATAGGCTATAAAACAGGTCTGAAAAATGAAGCCTGACTTCAGGGAATTATTCGGCTCTTTTCTTGCCGAAGGTTCATTTGAGAAGGCAGAAGCTTTCGGCAGCGGACATATTCACGACACATTCCTTGTAACCACAAAGGAAAAGGATAAAGACGATTACATTCTCCAACGGCTCAATTCGAATATTTTCAGGAGAATACCAGAACTTCAGGAAAATATAGAAAGGGTTACAAGTCACATCAGGGGCAAGCTGCTGAAAATCCCGGGAGCAGACCTGAAACGGGAATGCGTGAACATGATTCACGCAAGGAACGGCAAAAGCTGGATTACCGACGATGAGGGCAGTTGCTGGAGACTCCTCATCTACATAACAAACCACAGATCGTATGACATCGTTGATTCACCTGCCCTGGCATTTGAAGGAGGAAGAGCAGTGGGACGATTCCAGGCTATGCTTGCCGACATGCCCGAACCTCCTCTCCATGAGACAATCCCGGATTTTCACAACGCAGAGAAACGCATTGAATGGTTTGAAAATGCCGTTGCCCTCGATAAAGTAAAGAGGGCCGCGGACCTAAAACCCGAGATTGAATTCGTCAGGGAAAGAGCGGAGAAAATGAAAATCATCCGCAGGCTTGGAAGAGAGGGCAGTATCCCGCTCCGGATAACACACAACGACACCAAATTTAACAACATACTTCTTGATGAAAATGACAGGGCATTGTGTTTAATAGACCTTGACACAGTTATGCCGGGCTATGTTCACTACGACTTCGGGGATGCCATCAGGACAGCTGCCAATGTTGCAGCCGAAGACGAAAAAGATCTGTCAAAAATCAGGATGGACATCAACCTTTTCAAAGCCTACGCCGAAGGTTATCTCTCCGAAACAAGGGATACCCTGAACGCGGTGGAAAAGGAATACCTTGCTTTTGCACCGATACTGATTACTTTTGTCCAGGTAGTGAGGTTCCTTACCGATTACCTCGATGGCGATAGCTACTACAAGATCCATCACGAGCGCCACAATTTGCAGAGAACAAAAGCTCAGATACGGCTTGTGGAAAGT
The DNA here is from genome assembly GCA_049294075.1 of Bacteroidales bacterium. Lineage (GTDB taxonomy): Bacteria > Bacteroidota > Bacteroidia > Bacteroidales > VadinHA17 > LD21. Next base: position 10,396 of record JBAQCK010000180.1, read on the forward strand.
ATGGAAGAACAGTATGGCAGAATGCAGGAAATAATCGCCCGGTCGGCCTGAGAGACAACCGTTCTGCAGTCGAAAAACATCTTGTATCAACTTTCTGTTTGTTAATTATTTAACAGATCATCGAGTTATCCGTTCGAGATTATTTTTTGGAAATAACCTGATTATGGCTATTTTTGAACTCTCAGAATAGCCGTGGAAAGAAGGTCTGGCTTTTTATTCCAGCCAGCGTCACGTAAATTAGATAATTTATGGATCTGTCAGGTAAAAACTACAAGGCATTCATCGAACGCCAGGAAGCTCTAAAAAAGCAGTATAGCCCGAAACAGGCGGAAAAGCAGCATTCCAAAGGCAAGCTAACCGCCAGGGAACGAATAAATCTTCTGTTTGACTCAGGCACCTTTGAGGAGATTGATGCTTTCGTCACTCCGGCAAACCAGCCAGTTGAATTCGGAAAAGTTGAACGCACCTATGGCGATGGCGTAATTGTCGGGCATGGAAAGGTTAATGGCCGCCTTGTCTTTGGATTCGCGCAGGATTTTACTGTTATGGGCGGTTCTCTGGGTTATGTTCATGCAAAGAAGATTGCCAAGATTCAGGAAATGGCTCTCAAAATGGGTACTCCCATAATAAGCATGATGGATTCGGGCGGGGCCAGGATTCAGGAAGGTGTTGCAAGCCTTAGCGGATATGCTGCAATATTCCATAACATAATAAATTCTTCAGGGATCATACCCCAGCTTTGCATGATAATGGGTCCCGCGGCCGGTGGAGCGGTTTACTCTCCTGCACTGACCGACTTCGTTTTTATGGTCAACAGGTCAAGCTACATGTTCGTCACAGGGCCAAATGTTGTAAAGGAAGTCCTTAATGAAGATGTGACTTCGGAAGAACTCGGAGGCGCTGAGGTGCACGGACGAAAGAGCGGCGTTGCCCACATGGTATATGAGGACGAGGAAAACACAATCATGGCGATGAAGAAGTTTCTGGCCTACCTTCCTTCGAACAATGTAGAAAACCCGCCTTTGGTACCGGACGACGGAACGACTCCCGATATAAACGAGAAGCTTCGCGATATTGTGCCCGACGATCCCAATAAAGCCTATGATGTTAAGGATGTGATAAACCTGATAGCCGACAGAAACAGCTTTTTTGAAACGGCCGAGCTTTATGCCCCGAACCTGGTTACAGGCTTTGCCAGACTCAAGGGAAAAACAATAGGAATAGTGGCCAACCAGCCCAAGATGCTTGCAGGGGTTCTCGATATTGACTCATCAACCAAGGGAGCCAGATTCATAAGGTTCTGCGACGCCTTCAACATTCCAATACTTACACTCGAGGATGTACCGGGATTCCTCCCGGGAAAAGACCAGGAACACGCTGGTATAATCCGCCACGGGGCAAAACTTCTATTTGCATACGGCGAAGCCACTGTCCCCAGGATTACTGTCATCCTGAGAAAAGCTTACGGAGGGGCATTCATCGTCATGAACAGCAAAAGCCTCGGCGGTGATTTCAGCTTCGCCTGGCCCACTGCCGAGATTGCAGTTATGGGACCCGACGGGGCGGTTGCCATACTTTACAGGCGCGAGCTCGCAGAGTCTGAAAATCCTGTTGAACTGAAAAAAGAACTGGTGAAGAAGTACCGCGACAAGATCGCCAATCCTTTTATTGCCGATGAGCTGGGGTACATTGATGAGGTTATCGATCCAGCCGTCACCCGGAAAAAGATAATTTCGGCATTCAGCGCCCTTAGCAACAAATGGGTGAAGGTTCCGGCCCGAAAACACGGTAATATGCCTTTATAATACCTGAAACATGAGGATCAAGCGATTATTCATAGCAAACCGCGGAGAAATAGCGGTAAGGATTATAAACACGGCCCGAAGGATGAACATCGAAACGGTTGTCATCAGGAATGCAAATGAGCCGGACGCTTTGTACCTTTCACTTGCTGACGTGGTTTATGACAATACAGGGGAAACTGGCGAAATACCTGTATTTCTGAATATAGACAGGCTGATTGAAATTGCACTGGAAACAGAATCAGATGCACTCCACCCGGGTTACGGATTCCTGGCTGAAAATGCCTATTTCGCACAGAAGTGCCTCGATAACAAGATTATTTTCATCGGCCCCTCTCCCGATGCCATCTACAAAATGGGCAACAAGACCATCGCCCGTGAACTTGCCATGAAACTGGGAATACCCATGGCTATGGGAAGCCAGGGCAATATCGGGAACGAGGAGGAAGCCGCGGCTGTTGCAAAACTTATTGGTTATCCTGTCATCATAAAGGCTGCATCAGGAGGAGGCGGACGAGGAATGAGGATTGTAAGAAGGCCGGAAGAGATGGAGAAAATGTTCCTCATTGCCAGCAAGGAAGCAGAAAAAGCCTTCAACGACCCCTCTGTTTTTATAGAAAAGTATATAGAGAATCCAAAGCACATAGAATTTCAGATCCTTGGCGATACCAGAGGCAACCTCGTGCACCTTGGTGAAAGGGAGTGCTCAATTCAGAGGAAACACCAGAAGCTTCTCGAGGAGGCTCCATCGTCAGCCCTTGATGAAGATCTCAGAAATGTAATGGGTAACATGGCTGTAAGAATTGCCTCTACAGTGGGTTACTACTCAGCCGGGACTGTTGAATTCCTTCTCGACTCCGAAAGAAATTTCTACTTTATGGAAATGAACACCCGGATTCAGGTGGAACACCCGGTTACTGAAATGATAACCGGAATCGATCTTGTTGAACAGCAGATCCGGGTGGCCCGGGGTGAAACACTTGGATTTAAACAGGAGGATGTCAGGATAAATGGATGGGCAATAGAATGCAGAATCAACGCTGAAGATGTGCAGTCGGGATTTGCACCCGATCCGGGTAAAATCGAGAAGCTCATCCTTCCTACAGAACCTTACGTAAGGACCGACACCGGGGTCCGGGCCGGTTCATCTATATTATCGAGCTACGATTCGATGATTGCAAAACTTATAATTACCGGGAACGACAGGAAGGACGCCATAAGAAAATCCAAACTGGCGCTCGACAAAGTCTGGATCAAGGGTGTGAAAACTACACTCCCATTCTTCAGAATGCTTGTCAGAAATCCAAAGTTCATAGCCGGTACCTTCACCACTGCATTTATTGAGAAGGATATTGAAAAATATTACCTGAACAGCGAATATGAGGAGATGCTTGCAGCATGGCTGACAACAAGCCTGTTCGTCGATGAAAACCTCACGGAAAAGAGCGTCAGCCCTGATTATGAGAATGGCAGGGAAATGAGCCCCTGGCTGCTGAATAAAAGAATAAATCAGTTTTAAAATTCTCAGCGTTCATGAACGAAGAAAAACCTGAAATAAAAAAGCTTTACGCACTTTCATCCGAGAACAGGAAGTTTTCCTTCTCCCTGCCGCTGAAACACACGATCAGGATCGGGAAGAGAAGCTATGAAGTGAAACTCAAATCAGATGAGAAGTACGGCACCTACATCCTGTGGAAGAACAGGAAATACCCCGTGGATATCGTGAGGTCGCGGCAGAACCGATATGAGATACTTTTCAATGACATAAGCTATACCTTCACGATTGAAACCCCTTTCTCACTTAAGCGTATGAAAGTCCTCAGGACTTCAGAGGGAAAGGCCGGACCGGAATTAATCAAAGCTCCCATGCCCGGTAAGATAATAGATGTCCTTGTCAGGGAAGGAACTGGCGTGCTTCGCGGTGAACCCCTTCTTATACTCGAAGCCATGAAAATGCAGAATGAGATCCAGTCTCCTGTCAATGGTCACATAACCCGGGTTCTGGCCAGAAGCGGAACAAACGTTATGAAGGATGATCTGCTTATCGAAATAAAGGTTGAATAAAATCACCCCTCCGTCAGAGGGGTGAGTATTTATTATTTCACCGGCACCTCTTTCAGCGTGGCGCAAAGAAAATCAAAGAATTTCCCAACTGAATCAATGTGAACCTTTTCATCGGGGCTGTGCGGATACCTTATAGTCGGTCCGAAGGAAATCATATCGAGTTTTGGATATACACCTCCTATGAGTCCGCATTCGAGGCCCGCATGAATTGCCTTGATGTCAGGAATCCGGTTGTACATTTTTTTGTAAATCCCGCTCATTGTTTTAAGTATGGGAGATTCCATATTTGGTTTCCATCCCGGGTAACTCCCCGACAAGGTCACTTTGGCATCGATGAGATGAAATACCGCGGCAATCTTCCATGCTGTTGATTCTTTTGACGAATCAACAGAGCTTCTTGTAAGGTTATAGGCTTCGAATTTACCGTTCCTGCATTTCACTATTGCAACGTTGTTTGATGTTTCAACAAGACCTTTCATCGCCTGGCTCATCCTCTGAACACCGTTTGGACAGGCAAACACCGCGCGGATTATTCCGAACTGGTCCTCTTTGCTCATGACCTTTTCAGGAAGCACGGTTTCTTTGCATTTAAATGACAAAGTCGGTTCAGTTTCAGAAAACTCGTTCCTGTAAATCTTCTCATAGTTCTTTACAAACTTCCCGAATTCAGCGGCGCTTTTCTTTGGAACCACAACTACAGCATGCGATTCACGAGGTATTGCATTCCTGAGGTCTCCCCCGGCAGCTTCCGCCAGCCTTATTTTAAAATCGGATTCTGCCTGCATCAGGAACCTGAACATGATCTTGTTCGAGTTTGCCCTCCCCAGGAGAATATCCACTCCCGAATGTCCGCCTTTCAATCCTTTTGCTATTATCTGGTATGCAGCCATCCCTGAAGGAGTCTTTACCTCATTGTATTTCTTTATTGCAGCAACATCGATTCCCCCGGCACAGCCAACATAGAGCTCTCCTTCGTCCTCTGAATCCAGATTCATAAGAATGTCACCGTGAAGCAATCCTTTCTTAAGTCCGAAAGCACCGGTCATGCCGGTCTCTTCATCAATGGTAAGAAGCACTTCCAGCGGACCGTGAGGAATATCCTTTGAAGCCAGAATGGCCATTGCCGCAGCAACACCAATGCCGTTGTCGGCACCAAGTGTTGTACCGTTTGCCCTGACCCATTCGCCATCAATAATCGCTTCAATGGGATCCTTCTCAAAATCATGCTTCTTGTCGCTGTTCTTTTGCGGGACCATATCGAGATGCGCCTGCAGTATAACTCCTTTTCGCTTTTCCATTCCTTTCGTGGCAGGCTTTCTTATAATAACGTTCCCGGTTTTGTCGACTATGGTTTCAAGATTGTGATCGGATGCGAATTTAACCACATATTCAGCTATTAGCTTCTCCTTCTTTGATGGACGCGGGATCTGTGTAATCTGATGGAAGAAGCCCCACAGCGGCTTTGGCTCAAGTTGTCTTATGTCATTCATATAGTTATGTTTTTAAATTTTAGAATGATTAATCCATAAAAGTAATAATAATTTTATAATTTTGGGCACCTGATCAAAATATCAGAACCTCATGACCAAGGATCTTAAATCATTCCAAACCAGCCCATTCCGGCATTAATGACAAGTCAACAATTCAAAAAAGTTACAAATGACGTTTTTGTATATAATTGTCGGATTGGTTCTTGTGTCTGACTTTATTAACGGATTCCATGATTCGGCAAATTCAATAGCCACTGTTGTATCTGCCAAAGTCCTTTCGCCCTTCGTTGCCGCACTGATTGCAGCCATTTCGTGGAACCTGCTGACATGGTGGTGGGGACTGCCCTCCAGTTCCTCTCATATCCTGGTTGGCGGTCTGGTGGGCGCAGCCCTGATCGTCTACGGAATTACTTCAAAAGATGCTTCCAGACCTCCTCTCTGGGTAATACTTTCCTGCCAGACAGCCATTGCCCCTCGGAACTCTCTTCGGAGGTTGGAGGATAGTGACAACCAATATATTCTACGCATGGATACTGACAATACCGGTGTCAGGTGCATTCGGAGCTCTAATTTTCTTTCTGCTTAAATGGATACTTCCATGATAAATATTATTAACACTCAAAATTCCAAAATATGAACATCGATAAGTTTCTCAAGTTCTTTGTTCCGAAAGACCATTCCTTTTATCCTCTGTTCGAGAAAGATGCTGCCAACCTTGTAAAAGCAGCCGAACTTCTCATAGAGCTCCTTTCCACAACGGATCAAACCGACCACGACAGGATTTATCAGCAGATAAAGGAGGTGGAACATATCGGGGACGAAATTACCGACACTACCTACCACCAGCTCAATAAGTCGTTCATCACGCCTTTTGACAGGGAAGATATTCATGAGCTGACTGCCAATATTGACAATGTGGTGGATTCAATCAACGGCATCGGCAGGAGGATCTGCCTTTATAAACCAAAAAAGCTCCTTCCTGTTTATGGAGAGATGGCCAGGATGATCCTTGAGGGGGCCAAAGAAATAAAAATCTGCATCCATTGCCTGAATGACGCAGCAGCCAACAAAGATGAGATAACATTGGCCTGCGACCGTATCAAGGATATCGAGCATAAGGCTGACGATTACTACTTCGTTGCTGTCTCGGAGTTGTTTGAGAAAGAGAAGGATACTTCAGAACTGCTTAAGAACAATAAAATTCTTGAGATCCTTGAAAGATGTGTGGACGAGGAAGAGGATGTATCGGATACAATTAAGGCCATTCTGATTAAAATGGCTTGAAAAGTCCGCTCCGGCTGCAGCATTTTAATTAGAGTATTCAGCCGGACACAAAAAAAGGATCACCAGCCAGGTGATCCTTTTTAGTGAGCCATATTATATTACTTCTTGATATTCGGCATCTCAAGGCCATATCCCTTTTTCTTATCCTCTGCCTTCAGCAGAAGGGCAAATACGAGAGCGATAATCCCGAAGCTTGTGAATATTATCATTGGCAGAGTGTAGTTGTAGCTTGAGACCGGAGCGCCGTCAATCAGGTGTGTTCCGGTGATGCAATATTTGTTAAGAACCCAGCCAATAAGTGCAGGAACACCCATGAGTCCTATATTCTGAACCCAGAATATAAGTGCATAGGCAGTTCCCAGCTGCTTCTCGGGTATGATCTTTGGCACTGAGGGCCACATTGCAGATGGCACCAGCGAAAAACCTATTCCCAGTATGATTATAAGCACAATGGCAATCGGAGTGGCCTTGAGAAAGGGAATTGAAAACATTGCATGAACGAAGATCAGGAGAAGAGCTCCAAGGATCATGATGGAGGCTCCCTTCCCCTTCCGGTCATAAAGATTACCGAACAGCGGAGTCAGGATCATGGTGCCGAACGGAAGCATTCCGGGAATGATGCCAGCCAGCTCCTGATCGACACCGAATTTGTTGACCATCAGATCGGCTGCGTATTTAAGGAACGGGAAGACGGCTGAGTAGAACAAAACACACAACAGGGCAATGTACCACCATCCCTTGTTGCTGATAATATACCAGATATCCTTTATGCTGAACAACTCTTCACTTTCCTTCGATTCATTCCGGCTTAACTCTTCGGCAATCGATTTGTCGAGTTTCTTGTCCATGAATGTGTAGACGATGAATGAGATCATTCCGATACAGAGCATGATCAGACATACAAGAATTGGTTTGGAAACCCCGCCCAGCGCCCTGGCTATAGGCACGGAGGTCACCATGGCCATGGTTGTGCCTATCCTTGCCGTGGCCATTTCAAGCCCCATGGCAAGAGCCATCTCCTTTCCCTTGAACCATTTGACAATGATCTTTGACACTGTGATACCGGCAGTCTCCACTCCGACTCCAAAGGTTGCAAATCCAAGACCGGCAATTACAACCTGAGCTTTCATTCCCAGCAGTGTCTGTCCGTCGAGAGAATGAGTCGAAATAGCCCAGAATTTTATCGCGGTTCCCAATACCATTATTGCAGTCGACAAAACACCGGTAAACCTTACACCCATCTTGTCGAGAATGATTCCTCCAAGAATAAGCATCAGCAGGAACACATTGAACCACCCGTAAGCACTTGTGAAGAACCCGTATTCAGCACTGTTCCACAAAAGCTCTTTCTCAAGCATGGGTTTCAGCGGCGCCATTACATCGGTTAACCAGTAGCCGCACAGCATTGTAAAAGCAACTACTGCAAGGGCAGTCCATCGTGCTGCCTTAGAGTCGCGCAAAGTATTGGTAATTGTTTCCATTTAAAACCTCAGTTTGTTTTTAGGATCGGTAAATGTAGAAAAATATTTTTGTGATAATCCTTAATTTATATGGTTAAAATGAACATAAGATGTTGTTTTACCGTTTATATTAGAGCAAATCAGCTTTTCGCCGGCAACTTTCGGAGAAAAGCACTAACTGAAAACGTAAATTATTACTTTTACCCTTTAGAGCGAACTTATGAGAAAGTCCTTTTTAATAGCCTTACTGACAGCGTTTTCGCTAAACGCGTTCAGCCAGAATGAAATAAAATGGTATACAATCCAGGAAGCCGAACAGCTTTCGAAGCAATCATTCAGACCGATGTTTATCGATGCCTACACCGACTGGTGCGGATGGTGCAAGAAAATGGATCAGGATACTTTCACAAATCCGGTCATTGCCGAAATTCTTAACACAAAATTCTATCCTGTCAAATTCAATGCTGAGGGTAAAGAGGAGATTACTTTCTTCGGACAGAAATTCACAAATGACGGCAAAGCAGGCAAGGCACACCAGCTCGCAGTTGCCCTTTTGAATGGTCAGCTTTCCTACCCCACCGTGGTTTTCCTGACAAAACAGGCCGACAAATTCCAGGTATCACCGGTGCCGGGCTATCGCCAGCCAAAGGAGATGGAACTGCTTCTCAGCTTCTTTGCCGACAAGGCATATGAAACAAGTAACTTTCAGGAATTTTCAGCAACCTTCAAAGGGAAAATAGAGTAACATTCAGGTGGCCATACTCAAACCGGCCAGGCAAAACTTACAGCCTTAGAATCAAACTATAACGTTCCCGGAAGTATGTTATAACAATGTTATAACATGCTTTTACCTGTCAATAACATAGTTTGAAGGCAATCTGACTATTTCCCCGAACTGATAAATAAGTTTTCTTGTTGAATTAAGCACTTCGCTGCCAACTGAAATTTTTACATTCGCCACATCGGGCACCCTGTAATACAACTTATCGTTCTGGGCAGAAGAAGAACCTGATTTACCGGGAGTGATAGTCAAACCTGCCGTTTTCCTTTCGGGTACGAATTCTATTTCGACCGGAGTGCCCGAAGCGGATGAGGGATCAGAAAAGCCAGTGGCTTCAGAGAACCTGCAGATTATTGTTTTCTCACCAGCCTTTTGTTTGCCCGGAATAACCTGGTACCTGAATTTTCTCTTTACAGTCAGTGTTTTTCCGGTGAATAGTTCAGTATACTCCTTTTCGATCCGGTTCATTTCAAGGATGGCAGCTTCATCCTGAGGGAACAGATTAGTCTCACCGGTGAGTATCAGATGTTTTCCGTCCCTCAGCTCCATGAGTCTTATCGCGGCCTTTTCAGCAAGCTGATCTATCGTCAGCTTCTGTTTTTTCTCAACAAGGTAAGGCACACGTATGAATGTGGTATCGAGATTCACAACCCTGAACAGGGTATCTTTCCTCTGGAGGAAATACTCATCGGAACCGAGATCATAGACATTGAGCCCGTCGAGGTCGCTGTCATCTCCCACTGTCAGGCGGCCTGAAAAGTTGTAAAGCTCTGGATTGAGATCAAGCATCAGGCCTTGCTTTTTCATGGCGAGAACATTAGTCCGGAACTCTGATCCGGCTGAAATAACGTAGAACTGGTCCGGATCAAGTTCTTCATGGGTGCTGATGGTCAGTCCTGTAATTGTCCAGTATTCACTTTCGCCTGTGATAACATCCCTAAGCCCGAGAAAATCGTTGGCATACCTGGAATATGGACCCGGTTTCTCGATTACGTGCTCCGCCTCGAACTCAATATCAACGACAGACAGGGGAAGTCCATACACAAGGCTGCCTTCAGTTATTGCAGGCCTTGCGGACAATGGGGCAACGGAATTCCTTGAACTGCTCACAGACCTGTTCGCCGCACACGAAGCAGCAAGGATTGCAATTAACGCCAGAAAGGTAAATTTTAATGGATTTTGCATATTGTAAGTTTTAATTATTGATTCATCTCTTCTGATTTAATAAACGCGCGGGATATATTATCAATTATATCTGAAGCCGTAACCGATTCCTGCCCCCTTTCTGCAGCTGCCAGGTCGCCCGCGAGTCCATGCAGCCAGACCCCCAGAACCGCAGCGTCAGCAGGCTGATATCCCCGTGACAGAAGCGCAAGCATCATTCCTGTCAGGACATCTCCGCTGCCGGCTGTCGCCATCCCGGGATTCCCGGTGCTGTTAAAGAATACTTTTCCTTCGGGTGTGGCGATTGAAGTATAAGCTCCCTTGAGAACCAAGATACAATTCTGTTTCACGGCAAATTCAATCTGCAGCCTGAGCCTGTCAAATCCGTTGTCAGCCTTTCCGGCGATCCTTTCAAATTCCCTGACATGAGGGGTAATAACAGAATTTGCCGGAATCCCGTGGATTTTGTCCCTTTCCCTGCCAAGAATATTGATGCCATCAGCATCAATGACCAGCGGTTTTCCACATTTTTCGATCAGGTCCAGGAAAGCCCGGGAGGTGGCCGGATTAGTTCCCATGCCGGGTCCTGCCCCTATCGCATCAAAAGATTCAAAATCACCCACTTCTGTGATGCAAGTTGTATTGATGTCTACCCTGGCCATGGCTTCAGGCACGCTGATCTGCATGATTTCATAACCGCAACCGGGAACGTGACAGGTAAGCAGACCGATGCCTGTTCTCAATGCCGCACGTGCGCCCAGAACAGCAGCGCCCATTTTACCGTGCGATCCTGCAACCAGGAGTCCATGTCCGAAAATTCCCTTGTGATCAAACTTCGATCGTTTTTTAAGGAGTGAGATTATCTTGCTTTCCTCAAGATATTCATAAGGCGTCGGTGTGTTCATAATTGCATTGCTGCTCAGACCAATGGGCAGAATGTGCCATTCACCTGCATACATGGCAGTGTCGGGAAACAAAAAACTAAGCTTCGGGAACTGAAAACTCAGGGTGTAAGCGGCCCTGATAATTGTGTCGGTATTGTTCGCACTGTTATCTTCTCCAAACAATCCGGAAGGAATATCAACCGAAACCACCGTGCATCCGGACTGATTTACTTTTCTTATTACATCAGCCCCGATTCCATCAACAGGGCGGGCAAGTCCCGAACCGAAAATCGCGTCAATAAAAACATCACCATTGCCGGTTACCGGAAACTTCTCAGTACTGTCGAGAGTAATAAACGGAACGCTGGTTTCCTTCTTCAGCCTTTCATAATTGTGTTTCCAGTCAACGGAGGTCTTGTCCGATACCCTGACAAAAAAGACTTCAGCATCGTAGCGGTTTGCAGACAGCATCCTTGCCAGGGCAAGGCCATCGCCGCCATTGTTCCCCGGACCTGCAAGAATAATGAACCTGTTCGACCTGTCGAACTTACCTGATATCCAGTGCAAGAGCTGACCGGAGGCCCGTTCCATCAGATCGGCAGATTGAATTTTCTCCTCCGCAATTGTAAGTGAATCAATTTCCCTTATCTGTGAAGTGCTGAATATTTTCATGCCATCAGGGTTTCTTCTTTGAATCCAAAAATAATCATTCAAACCCAAAGTAACCTGAAGTGGTGGCAAAAATCGCAAAAGCATACTCTCCCGCGAAGCCTCATAGCACGGTGAGCCATTCACAATATCACCTGTTTTTGCCCAAATGTTAAAAAGATTAATATATTTGCTACGTTTCAGATTTCCCGCGTTAACCCGGGGAATCATACAGAATGTATTTTCATCCTGACCTGACAATTATTTTAAACCATTAACTGATCAGATATGCTAAAAAATCACCCCAAAGGTCTGCTGGTAGCCTTTTTCTCAAATATGGGAGAAAGGTTCGGCTTTTACACCATGATGGCAATCCTGGTGCTTTTCCTCCAGGCCAAATTCGGACTTTCCGCCGAGAAGGCCGGAGGTATTTACAGCTGGTTCTATTTCGGCATTTATGCGCTTGCCCTGCTTGGCGGTATCCTTGCCGACGCCACAAAGAAGTATAAGCTTGTGATACTTGCAGGCATAATAATAATGTTCGCCGGTTACGTTATCATGGCCGTCCCGGGCATGACACTCACAATAACTATAATCGGACTGATGACAATTGCGCTTGGTAACGGGCTCTTCAAGGGGAACCTTCAGGCTGTAGTCGGACAGATGTACGATGATCCGAAGTATTCGAAGCTGAGGGATACAGCTTTCATGATCTTTTACATGGGGATAAACGTTGGCGCTTTTTTTGCTCCCTATGCCGCAAACGGAATGAGAAACTGGTGGCTGAAAACCAATGGTTTTGCCCACGACGGAAGCGTTCCGTCGCTTTGTCATCAGTATATAAACGGCACACTGACGGATACATCAGTTTTCCAGGAGCTTGCCAACAAAGTCAGCCTGTCAGGTCCAGTCACCGATCTGCAGGCCTTTGCCCATAGTTACCTTGAAGTGTTCTCAAAAGGATATAATTATGCTTTCGGAATTGCCGCAGTGGCCATGGTCATCTCATTGCTTATTTACATTATCTTCAACCGCCTTCTTCCAAACAAGGAGGTTAAAGCCACAACACCTGCATCTGAAAAGATCGATTTCAAACCGATGCCCGTAGCTTCCGCTATAGTGGCAATGGGAGTTACAGCTTTCCTGCTTCAGCTTTCAGAGCAGATTGATGTGGCAACCGGTTTCGCCTTTGGCCTGTTCGCCGGATTCATCACCTGGATAATCCTTACCTCCAGCAAGGATGAAAGAGCCCGCGTAACATCGCTCATTCTGGTTTTCATAGTGGTTGTGTTCTTCTGGATGTCATTCCACCAGAATGGTCTCACGCTTACTTTGTTTGCAAGGGATTATACTGTAAAACAGGTGGGTCCTTTTACCAACCTGTTCTTCACCCTTCCTTCCATGCTGGCGGTAATAGGTTCTATTGCCGGAATCGTTATTCTGCTATATAAGAACATGACCGGAAGATCCAAACTTCTGGGAGGATTATTGTTCATCGTATCGCTTTGGTTTGCAGCTTTTTTCCTTACAGGTTTCGATCCCACTACTCTTCTCACAAAATACCTTAATGCATTCGGACCACAGAATTCAATTGCCCCCGAGGTATTTCAGTCTTTCAACCCTCTGTTCATTGTGGCCCTTACCTTTCCCGTGATGGGCGTCTTCGCCTGGATGAATAAAAAAGGAATCGAACCATCAACTCCGAAAAAGATTGGCATCGGAATGGTGATTGCTGCTCTCGGGTTCGTCATTATCCTGATGGCTTCAATAGGTGCACCGTCACCTGCATCACTGTCGGGACTGCCTGCAGCCGACAGCGACAGGGTGTCGCCCTACTGGCTGATGAGCAGTTACCTGGTACTTACTGTCGCTGAACTCTTCCTGAGCCCGATGGGATTGTCCTTCGTTTCAAAAGTGGCTCCGTCACGCTTCCAGGGTCTGATGCAGGGAGGATGGCTTCTGGCAACTGCGGTCGGAAACAAGCTGCTTTTTGTCGGGACGCTTTTGTGGGACAAAGTCTCGCTCAGCACATTATGGCTGGTTTTCATCGTTTGCTGTCTGCTCTCGGCAGCATTCATATTCTCAATACTGAAACGGCTCGAAAGAGCTTCGGCAACTTAGCATGGCATCCCCTGATGCAGGTCTCATGGAGTTCTTCGCTGATTTAGCCGAAGAACTCCATGAATCTCCTGTTAAAGACTGCAATATCCGGTGTTGTGATTTTTAAGCATCACTCATTACGGGTACAGAAATTGTAAACAAAAAGGTTCCATTTGCTAATAAAATAACGAAATCAGGCTAAATCCCTGATTTTTGTTATTTTTGCAGCTTGTTTTGAATTAACCATGGTAACCCTTTGCGGAGATTAATATTATGCTGGTGTT
>JBAQCK010000181.1:0-38547 GCA_049294075.1 Bacteroidales bacterium
CTATAACTCCGGTCAGTATTTATCTTAAGATCAGAGATGTATATCCAAACTCCCTGCTGCTTGAGAGTTCGGATTATCATGGTAATGAGAACAGTTATTCTTATATCTGCCTTAAACCCATTGCCTCTTTTGAAGCAGATAACGGATCGGTTACGGAGATCTACCCCGATGGATCAGGAACGAGAACAGTTCTGAATGACAGGAGTACCTTTAATAAAAGGTTCTCAGCTTTCATTGAATCATTTGTTCTATCCGGTCAAAATGATGACATCCCGGTAAATGGATTATTCGGGTACATTTCTTACGATGCCGTGGAATACTTTGAAAAGATCAAATTCAATTCCGGGAATAATTATGAATTTAAAATTCCTGATGTGAGGTATCATCTTTATAAATACATAATAGCAATCAACCACTACCAGAATATACTCCAAATAATTGAGAACCGGATAAACGGCGAACCAGGTGAAATTGAAATGATAGAGACTCTTCTGAACAGGCGGAATTTTGCCATTTACCCCTTCCGTACCGTCGGAAATGAAAGTCAGAACATAACGGACGAACAATACAAGGCAATGGTTGCCAAAGGGAGAGAACACTGTCTGAGAGGCGATGTATTTCAGGTAGTGCTTTCCCGGCAGTTTTCACAACAGTTCAAAGGTGATGAATTTAATGTTTACAGAGCATTACGTTCAATCAATCCTTCACCATATCTGTTTTATTTTGATTACGGGAGTTATAAAATTTTCGGATCATCGCCTGAGGCTCATCTAAAGATCATGAAAGGTAAAGCATATATTAATCCCATAGCAGGAACCTTCAGACGGACTGGTGATGATGAAAATGACAAAATGCTGGCAGAGCGGCTTTCATACGACCTTAAAGAGAATGCAGAGCACATCATGCTCGTCGATCTGGCGCGTAACGACCTAAGCAGGCATGGGAAAAATGTCAGGGTTGAAAGTTCCCGTGAGATTCAGTTCTATTCCCATGTAATTCACCTTGTTTCCTCTGTTTCGGGTGATCTTCGGGAAGGTTCTTCCATAGCAGATATGATGAGCGCCACCTTTCCGGCGGGAACTCTTTCAGGCGCTCCAAAACACATGGCAATGCAGCTTATCGACAGATATGAAAATCAGAGACGCGGTTATTACGGAGGAGCAATAGGATTTATTGACCTGAGAGGATCCCTCAACCACGCGATAATGATACGGACTTTTCTGAGCAAAGGTAATACGCTTTATTACCAGGCAGGAGCAGGAATAGTTGCAGCATCAAATGAAGATAATGAACTGCAGGAAGTTAATAATAAACTGGGGGCACTTAAAAAAGCCATCGAAATGGCAGGAGGAATACGATGAAAAAAATAGTAGTGATCGACAATTATGATTCGTTTACCTGGAACCTGGTACACATTATCGAAAAGCTGACAGGGGAATATCCAGATGTTTACAGGAATGATGAGATTGCGATGGAAAAGATCGGCGAATACGATAAGATACTTATCTCACCGGGACCAGGTATTCCGTCGGAGTCGGGTATCTGCCTTGATCTGATCAGAAAGTACTCCCCGACCAGGAGCATTCTTGGTATCTGCCTCGGTCATCAGGCCATCTGTGAAGCCTTTGATGGTAAAATACTTAACCTCAGCACAGTTTACCATGGTATAGCATCACCGGTAAAAATAAAGGCTGCCGACGATCCTTTGCTTAAAAATATCCCCCCGATAATTATGGCAGGCCGATATCACTCGTGGGTTGTATCAAAAAAACATCTGCCTGAATGTTTTAAGATAACCTGTGAAGACGAAAATGGGATTATCATGGGAATAAGTCACCGTAATTATGATGTAAGAGGCCTTCAGTTTCATCCGGAATCAGTTCTTACAGAATATGGAACTGAAATAATCAGGAACTGGATCGATATATAAAAACCAACAATGAATTAATGGAGATCATAAAAACAATTCAATGTTAAATCACAAATCAATACCATGAGAAATATTCTCAACCATTTATTCAATCACAAAACACTTAACCGTCAGGAAGCGGAAGAAGTTTTGATAAACATTGCCCGTAATACTTACTCCGAATCAGAAATAGCGGCATTTATTACGGTCTATCTTATGAGAAGCATAACCGTTGATGAATTATCAGGTTTCCGTGATGCCCTGATGAACTTGTGTATAAAGATTGATCTTTCGGATTTTGATACTATAGATGTGTGTGGTACCGGAGGCGACGGGAAAGACACCTTCAATATTTCAACACTCTCCACATTTGTACTCGCGGGAGCAGGGATAAAAGTGGCCAAGCACGGAAATTACGCCGTAACATCAGCCTGTGGTTCATCAAATATTCTCGAATATTTTGGATATAAATTCTCAACTGATACAGATAAACTTAAAAGAGAAATAGATAAAGCATCCGTATGTTTTCTACATGCCCCGCTTTTTAACCCTGCAATGAAGACTGTTGTTCCGGTAAGAAGAGCTCTTAAAGTAAAAACCTTTTTTAATATGCTGGGGCCCATGGTCAATCCCTCATCTCCCCGGAAACAAATGATAGGAGTATACAGCCTGGAAATAGCCCGGCTCTATAATTATCTTTACCAGACATCAGATATTCAATATACCATCATTCACAGTCTGGACGGATATGATGAGGTTTCTCTTACCGACAGTTTTAAATATATATTTAATGGAGTGGAACAGGTAATCACACCTGAAATGCTGAATTATAAAAGAATCCGGCCATCTGATCTCAGGGGCGGTAAAACCACGGATGATGCTGCCGGGATTTTTTTGAACATTCTGGAAGGGAAGGGGACAAGTGCTCAGAATAATGTTATTATTGCAAATACCCAGCTGGCTGTTAAATGCTACTACCCGTCAAAATCACTTGAAGAATGCAGGGTTATGGCTGAAGATTCCCTTTTTGGAGGGAGCGCACTCCGGTCATTTAAAATGCTTATAGAGATGCAATCATGACAATTCTTGAAGAGATAATTTCCGTTAAAAAGAAAGAAGTGGCTGAACAGAAAAGGCATACTTCTTTGAGATATCTTGAAAAGAGCAAGTTTTTTTCAGGAGAAACTATGTCTCTCAGGCAGTCTCTGAAAGATCAGGCTAAAACAGGGATCATCGCCGAATTTAAGAGAAAGTCACCTTCGAAAGGTGTAATAAATTCCATGGCTGATGTCAGATACGTAACAACGGGATACGCAAGTGAAGGAGCATCGGGTCTGTCAGTTCTTACTGACAATAAATTTTTTGGAGGCACTATCGATGATCTGTTGATCGCCCGTAAATTCAATTCCATTCCGGTATTAAGAAAGGAATTTATAATTGACGAATTTCAGGTGGTTGAGTCAAAGGCTTCCGGTGCAGACGCCATATTGCTTCTTGCTGCTGCACTGGAAAATAAAGAGATAGTCAGGTTTGCCAGGCTGTCTCACTCCCTGGGCATGGAGGTTATCCTGGAAGTACACTCAATGTCTGAACTTGAACTGATAAATGAGCATATTGATATTATCGGTGTAAATAACCGTGACCTCAGGACGTTCAGAGTGGATTTAAATGTATCAGTTAAAATCGCTGAAGAGATCCCTGAACAGTTCCTTAAAATTTCAGAGAGTGGAATATCATTTGCATCTGCAGTAAGTTATTTACGTCGGGCCGGGTATGACGGGTTCCTGATAGGAGAACATTTTATGAAGACAGAAGATCCGGTTTCGGCATTTTCGGCATTTATTAATGAAATTAAATCCGGCAATGTTAAAGATTAAGGTTTGCGGATTGACTGACCCCGTTAATGTGCAGGAGATTGCCTTAATATCCCCGGATTATATGGGATTTATTTTTTACCCCGGTTCGTCGCGTTATATCGGTGACAAACCAGCTGATTCACTATTCAGGAGTGTGCCATCCCCTATAAGGAAAACAGGCGTTTTTGTAAATGAAAAAATTCAGATTATTATTGATTCTGTAAAAATGTTCGGACTCGACCTGGTCCAATTGCATGGCAATGAACAGGCAGAGTACTGCGGATATCTGAAAAATGAAGGATTAACCATCATCAAAGCCTTTGGAATAAATAATCTTTCTGATTTTACAATCCCTGAACCATACATGGATGTTTGTGATTATTTTTTATTTGACACCAATACTGCAGGTTATGGAGGGAGTGGCAATAAATTCGACTGGGCCAGAATAAATAAATACCTTCTTGATAAGCCTTTCTTTCTGGGAGGAGGGATCGGACCGGAGGATGCACCACTCATTAAGCAATTGAAACATCCTCATTTGTTTGCAGTGGATATTAACAGCCGCTTTGAAACAATGCCCGGTATTAAAGAGCCAGAAAAAGTAAAAGATTTTATTAATGAAATTAAAGCATAACGAGCAATGGATTATAATGTCGATGAACGGGGTTATTATGGCGAGTTCGGCGGGGCTTATATCCCCGAGATGATGCAGGCCAACGTTAAAGAGCTTAGGGAAAATTATCTGAATATTTTGGAAAGTGAGGATTTCCTGAAAGAGTATTCTGTTCTACTCAGGGACTATGCCGGGAGGCCATCACCGTTGTACCATGCCAGACGTCTCTCGGATCACTATTCTGCACGTATTTTTCTAAAACGTGAAGATCTCAATCATACCGGCGCCCATAAAATCAATAATACGATCGGACAGATACTGATAGCAAAAAAACTTGGGAAGTCAAGGATCATTGCCGAAACGGGAGCCGGGCAGCATGGTGTTGCCACAGCGACCGTATGTGCACTTATGGGTATCAAGTGTATTGTTTATATGGGAAAACTTGATGTTGAACGTCAGGCGCTGAATGTATTAAGAATGAAGATGCTCGGAGCTGAGGTGATACCGGTAACCAGCGGGAATATGACATTGAAGGATGCCACCAATGAAGCCATACGTGACTGGATCAACAATCCTGCAGATACTCATTATATTATCGGATCTGTTGTCGGTCCGCATCCTTATCCTGATCTTGTAGCCCGGCTTCAATCAATTATCAGTGAAGAGATGAAGTGGCAGGTGAGAGAACAAACAGGGAAAGAGGACCCCGATTGCATTATTGCCTGCGTTGGAGGAGGGAGTAATGCCGCCGGATCATTTTACCATTATCTGGAAAACGAAAGTGTAAAGCTGATTGCGGTGGAAGCTGCAGGTAAAGGAATCGATTCCGGTGAAACAGCTGCAACAATAGCAAAGGGATCGCCCGGTGTACTGCATGGCAGCAGGACCATGCTGATGCAAAACGCTGATGGTCAGGTTTCTGAACCATATTCAATCTCTGCAGGACTTGACTATCCGGGGATAGGTCCACTGTTTGCATGGTTGAATAAGAGACACAGGGTGTTGTTTGAATCTGCTACAGATAATGAAGCTCTTGAGGCAGCATTTCTTCTTACAAGGCTTGAGGGAATAATTCCGGCGCTTGAACCTGCACATGCACTTGCAGTTCTCGGGAAGTTAAAATTCAAAGTCGATGAAAATGTCATTGTGATCCTTTCCGGCCGTGGCGACAAGGATATGGCGGCATATATCAAATACATGGAGGAGATGCAATTATAAATGGAAAATATCAATTTAAGAGATAGAAAAAATGAACCGGATCGATAAACTGTTCCAGAAGAAAAGGAAGAATATTCTTTCTATATACATTACTGCCGGATATCCGCTGATTGATTCAACGAAAGAAATAATAAAATATTTATCCGATTGCGGGGTGGATATGATTGAAATAGGTATGCCCTTTTCAGATCCGCTCGCTGATGGTCCTGTTATTCAGGGGAGCAGTGAACAGGCATTAAAAAATGGCATGAACATAAAACTGCTCTTTGACCAGTTGGCCGATATCCGTGAAACAATTACAATACCCCTGCTTCTTATGGGATATATCAATCCTGTTTTAAGATTCGGGATGGAGAATTTCTGCAGGAAATGTGCGGATACGGGAATTGACGGGATTATATTGCCGGATATGCCCCCGGAATTATATTCAGAGCGCTATTCCGGATTATTTGAAGAATCGGGATTATATAATATATTACTTATTTCTCCTCAAACGGATAATGAACGGATCAGGATGATTGACAGTATCAGCAGGGGATTCATTTATATGGTCTCAGCATCTTCAACAACCGGAATAAAGAGAAGTTTTTCGGAAGAACAGATTGCATATTTCAGGAGAATAATGGAAATGAAGTTAAATAACCCGTTAATGATTGGATTTGGAATTTCCGATAAAGGATCATTTAATATAGCTTGCCGGGAGGCTGCCGGAGCAATTATTGGCAGTGCTTTTATAAAAATGCTCCATGAAAAGGGAGCAAATCCTGAAGTTATCCGGCGGTTCATAAATGAGATCAGGGGTATTTACCGGGTTTGAGATATTCAAGAAACTGTAATTTTGTACTGCGTATAACAAAGCATGCGTACGTAAAAGTTTTGGTCCGCCCGATATTCAGCTTGCTGAATGATTTTAAATCTCAACCTGTCTGCTGATCCATTCAATCCATTCCTGAATTCCGTCACCTCTGGTGCAGGAGATTTCCAGCAAGGGAAGGGCAGCATTGATCATTTGAAGGTCTTTTTTGAAATTTTCAAGGCTGAAATCAGTATAATTAATAAGGTCTGTCTTGTTAAGCAGGACTGCCCTTGCCTCCCTGAAAAGCATGGGATATTTCGCGGGCTTGTCGTCGCCTTCCGCAGTACTCACTATGGCCAGCTTGAAAGTCTCACCCAGGTCAAACTGGGAAGGGCATATCAGGTTCCCGACATTTTCAACAAAGATCACATCCAGCTCATCGAGGCTGAAAGAACCAAGTGCCTTTGATATACTATGTGAATCGAGGTGACACCCTCCTTCAGTGTTAATGACAACTATCGGGATATTGAATTTCTGAAGCCGTCTTGCATCCCTGTCGGTTGTTATATCACCTTCGATTACAGCAATTCTGTATTTTTTGGTCAGTTCACCAAGGGTCTTCTCGAGCAATGTCGTCTTTCCTGCTCCGGGAGAGCTGATAAGGTTTATCATTACCACTCTTTTTTCAGCGAGCAGGCTTCTGACCTCATCGGCCTTATTCTGGTTCCTGTCGAGGATGTTTTTCATCACTTTTATTTCCATCATTACTCTCCTTCAATGCTTTTAATGAATAATTCCTTTCCGCTTATTATCTCAAGGTCCGATGAACCGCAATTGCATACAAACCTGTTTTCCTGCACATTAAAATCACTGCCGCACCTTATGCATCTCATCCTTACTTTTCTGATCTCAATATTCACCCCGGCATCCCGGGCGACTGTTCCCCTTGCACATTCCCGGAATGCAAACTCAAAAATATCCGGAACTATCTGGACCATCTGCCCGAATACTACATTGACCTCAGTAACTTTCCTCAGGCCTGAGTCCCTTGCAGTCTCAAGCACTATCTTTGTCAGGTCTTCAGCAATCCTTAACTCATGCATGGCCTTTAGTTTAACAGATCCTTGGCAGTTGTAAGCCCGACAGCATGTCAAGGATACGCTTTCCTCCGATTGACGTATTCAACGTTACAGCAGGTATGGCGGAGTCTGCAATCTCTCCTATGATTGCGGCATCCGATCCGAGAGGATGCGATCTCATTATCTCAAGAACCTGCTGTGCTTCATCTTTTCCGGTCACAACAAGAACTTTCCCTTCGTTGGCAAGATACAGCGGATCAAAGCCAAGCATCTCGCATAGTCCCCGGACCGGCTCATCTACAGGCACTGAAGATTCGTCGGCAAAGATGCTCTTTCCTATCATCCCGGCAAGTTCGTTAAGCACTGATGCCAGACCTCCCCGTGTCAGGTCGCGCATGAAATGAACGTGCCTGCACCTTGTGAGTATGCTTTCCGTCAATCCGTTCAGCGAAGCACAGTCGGAGACAACTGAAGTACTGAAGCTCATCTTGTTTCTGGCTCCCAGTACGGCTATAGAATGGTTTCCGACCGGTCCGTTGATTATGAGCCTGTCACCCTGCATTATCTTCGTTCCCCTGCCAATATGCTCCCGGGACGGATCGAGAATACCAGTGCCGGAAGTTGTGATGAACAGCTTGTCGCATTTTCCTTTTTCAACTACTTTGGTATCACCCGTAATTATCTTTACCCCTGCTTTTCCCGCTTCCTCTGCCATCGACTCCGCAATTGCTGCAAGGTCCTTTAGTGGAAAGCCTTCTTCAATTATAAAGGAGGCTGAAAGCCACTTTGGGACAGCGCCTGAAACCGCAAGGTCGTTCACTGTTCCGCAAACTGCCAGCTTCCCTATGTTTCCGCCCGGGAAGAAGAGTGGATCGACAACATAGGAATCAGTGGTAGATGCAATTGTTCCACCCCCGGTGTCGCACACTGCTGAATCAGTAAGGGGATCGGGTATTCCAAAGCTTTTCTGAAACACCTCCCTTATAAGCTGATGTGTCAGCAACCCTCCGCTGCCCTGGTTCAGTGTTATCAATTCATCCATTTCTTCTGTACCTGTACCACGTGTTGCATGTCCCCTCATGCGAAACCATACAGGCTCCTACCGGATTCTCAGGAATGCATAGTGTTGCAAACAGAGAACATGAGGAGGGTATCTCCCTTCCTCTCAGTATCTCACCGCATATGCATCTTCCATCATCTTCATCCGCTTGAACGGAAGCCGAAAATGCATTCTCAGCATCATATTCTTCGTACTCCTTTCTGAGTCTGAGCCCGCTGTCCTTTATAACTCCGAATCCCCTCCAGTATGCTTCACAAGGTTCAAATATCTCTGCCATAATTCTCTGCGCCAGGAGATTTCCTCCTGCCGACACGGCCCTGCTGTACTGAATCTCCACCCCGGGAGTCATATTGTTCTTTTGCCGTACAAGCATCAGGATCGATTGCATCAGATCGACAGGCTCGAACCCGGTAACCACACAGCCCAGCCGGTATTTCAATGGAATAAAACCAAAGATCCCTGATCCCGTCACAGCTGCTACATGACCCGGACAGATAAAACCATCGATATTAACTCCGTCACTGATAACGGCATCCATTGCAGGAGGCATAACCTTGTGCGCATTGAGGAGGAAAAAATTCCTTATTTTCTCTTTCGCGGCTTGCTTTACGGCAACGGCTGTTCCCGGAGCCGTAGTCTCAAAGCCAATTGCCAGAAAAATTACTTTTTTATCAGGATTCCTGCGAGCCGTTTCGAGAGCTTCGAGGGAGGAGAGGACAATCCGGATATCTGCTCCTTCCGATCTTCTTTTTTCAAGTGAAGAAAAAGATCCGGGCACTCTGATCAGGTCGCCGAAGGTTGTTATGATTACGTCCTCCTTCCCTGAGATTAAGACGGCTTTGTCAATATAGCTTCTTCCTGTAACACATACCGGGCATCCGGGCCCGGAAATAAGCCTGATGCTTTCGGGTAAAAGAGTTCTGATCCCAAACCTGTGAATCGCATTTGTATGTCCTCCGCACACCTCCATGAAAGTGTATTCGCCTCTGACAGAAGCTGAAATAAGATCAGTCAGCTTTGATATAAGAGCCTTATCACGGTATTCGTCGATATATTTCATCAGGCCGTGTTGAGGGAATCGTTCATCTCATCAATAATTCTTATTGTTTCAAGGGCTTCCTCCTCGCTGATCTTCTGGATTGCAAAACCTGCGTGAAGCAGAATGTAGTCGCCCGGCCTGGCATCTTCTATCATCTGGATGCCGGCTTTAAAAACCGAACCTCCGGCGGAAACTTCTGCCATGCTGCCACTGATTGATAAAATTTTTGCCGGAATGCTCAGACACATTATTTAAATCTTTTTGATGTAATTACTACTTGTCCCAGAGATACACCTCCATCATTTGAAGGCACTCTGCTGTTCGTGTAAACTTCAAAACCCTTTCCGCGCAAGAGATAACAGGTCCTTTCGAGAAGATACTTATTCTGGAAACAACCACCTGAAAGTACAACTTTTTTTATTGATGTATCACTGCTCATCTGCTCAGCCACCTCAAGAATAACCATTGCAAGAGTGTTATGGAATTTCGCGGGGATCATAGAAATATTCCCTGATCTGATGTCGTCCAGGATAGATCTGAACATTTCCCTGAAAACAACCGGACTGCCTGCAGTAAATGGATAATGCTCATCGGTATTCTCCCGGATGGCTGATTCCAGCCTCAGAGGAGCTTCAGAATCAAATGTTTCAACTGTGCATAATCCAAGCAGCGCCGATACAGCGTCAAACAGCCGCCCTGCCCCTGAAGATAGCGGGGAATTGATATTTTTGTCGAGCATCTCTGCAAGAAGCTCAAGCTTTTCATGTCCGGCCTGCTTAAATACCGGCACTGACATGAAATCAAAGCTGCTTCCGAAATATTTGTACAGGTATGAGAAAGCCGTTTTCCAGGGTTCCCTTACTGCTGCATCGCCTCCGGGCAGGGCAACAGGATCGAGATATGTGTAACGGGTGAAATCCCTGAGATCGGCAATCAGGAATTCTCCTCCCCATATAGTTCCGTCGGCGCCATACCCTGTGCCATCGAAGCTGATACCAATGACTGGTTCATCGAGACTGTGTTCAGCCATGCAGGAGGCTATATGGGCATGATGGTGCTGAATTCTGAACAGCGGGATACCGAGCTTTTCACTCATTTCTGTTGCCAGTCGTGTCGACAGGTAGTCGGGGTGAAGGTCGCACGCAACAGCCTCCGGAGTGAAGCGGAACAGCTGCGAGAACCTGTCAAGGGCTTCATTCATGAATTCATATGTGGCAAAATTCCTGATATCACCGATGTACTGGCTGAGAATTGCCTGTTTCCCCTTTCCAAGGCAGAATGTGTTCTTCTGCTCAGCGCCCAGTGCAAGAATATTTCCGGCATCCGTTTTCAGATCGACGGGGCGCGGAACATAGCCTCTCGACCTTCGTATCAGTGAGGGCTTCTTATCAATTATCCTCACCACCGAATCGTCGCAGCGGTTGATGATCTTCCTGTTATAGCTTATTATTGCATCTGCTATCCTTCCCAGTTCTCCTGCCGCGGTATCATCATCAGTAATTATCGGCTCATCCGATATGTTCCCGCTTGTTAGTACAATTACCGGAGTCTCAAGCATCCTGAACAACTGGTAATGGACAGGCATGTACGGAAGCATGGCTCCTGTCGTGTTGAGTCCGTTGCTGACTGAGGGAGCCAGCTGTTTTCTTTGCTTGAGGATCATGATCGGCCTTCTCCATGACATCAGCTCCGCAGATTCTTCATGGTCGACATTACAATATTCCCTGAGACTGTCAGCGTCGCGGAACATTACGGCAAAGGGCCTTGATTCTCTTTGTTTCTTCCTCCTGAGCACTCTGACAGCTTCCTCATTCAGGGCATCGCACAACAGGTGATATCCCCCGGTTCCTTTGATCGCAACTGTTTTTCCGGCATGTACCAGGGAAGCTGTTTCACGAAGGATGGATTTCAGATCATAAAGGACCCTGGTACCGTCACTGAAAGTGTATCTGGGTCCGCATGAATCACAGGCCACAGGCTGGGCATGAAAACGCCTGTCAAGGATATCGTTGTATTCACTCCGGCAAGAGGGACACATCATGAAAGGCTTCATGGAGGTTCCTGAACGATCATACGGGAGTGATTCAATTATCGAAAAGCGGGGACCGCAATTGGTGCAGTTGATGAAAGGATACTCCATCCTGCGGGGATCATGGTCCATTTCGCTCAGACAATCGGGGCAGACTGCTATATCCGGACTCACCTCTGTGATCTGATCGTCAGTATTTATACTTGTGGTAATACTGAACGAATCAAATTCCGGCAACAGTCTGTGGCAGACCTCAATGGATTTGATGTCTGCAGCAGGCGGTGCATGCGAAAGGAGATCGTTGCTGAAATCTCCCACTGTCGCTGGATCTCCCTGGACGATCACCGCGACACCGTCGGTACGGTTATTAACTTCACCCTTAAGTCCGTGCCTTAAAGCTGTCCTGTACACGAAGGGTCGAAAACCAACACCCTGGACAAGACCTCTTATCAATATTTCATACCCCTGTATAATTGTTCCAGGTTTTTAGCACTGTCAGATTTCATCTGGTTATGAACATAATAAATAACACTCTCGAGCTCATCGCACAAATTCACATTATTTACAATAACGTCTTCCGGTGTCTTGAGCAGCACGGGAGCAAAATTGACAATCCCCTTTATCCCTGTCTTTATAAGGTCATCAGCAACCTCCTGGGCTGCTATCTCGGGTACGGCAATTATTGCAACCTTCACTTTGAAACGGTCAATTATCTCCTTAAGGCGTGCAAGCGAATAAACTGGTATGTCAGATCTGATCTTCTGTTTGAAAGGATCGATGTCGAAAGTGGCAACGATATTCATGCTTTTGTGAACAAACTTGTTGTACTTTGACAACGCGGAGCCCAGGTTGCCCATGCCGATGAGGACCAGGTTGTGATCTTTGTTACGGTGGAATATCTTCTCCATTTTATCGATCAGATCGTTAACATCATAACCGCCTCTCTTGTTACCGGTGATACCGAATTCAGAGAAGTCCTTTCTTATCTGATCGGGTGTGACTCCCGTTTCATCCGAAAGTGTGTATGAATAAACCTTTTCCACTCCCAGAAGTTTCATTCTTGTAAGGCATGATCTATAAAGAAAAATCCTTTTTAAACTATTTTTTACAGTGTGTTTTGTGAATCGTTTCACAATTAATCTGAATTAATATCTATTTCCCTGCAAATTAAATGATTTTTTCATAAAAATAAAATATTTTTATAATACTGAAAATCATTTATTTAAATGTTATTATGCAAAATCTGTCATTAAGAAATTGAATTTTTATATTGACATGTATATTATTTGTTTAATATTTTTATGTGATTATTTCTCACATTAATGAATATTTATTATTCCATTAAAAGAGATAACTGGGAGGCTTCACTCCTCAGATTAAGTCCTGCTTATAAAATATACGGTATTATTAGCCATGATCAGAATCTCGATTATGAACTGATCGGAGAGAAAAATATTTCGTCGATTATTTATAACAAGCCCAAACCTGCAACTCCGCTAAAAACTTTTTTTCTTCCCGTAAAAGAGAACGTCACTTCTGATACCGGAAATGAAGTTTCAAGAATAATTATCGGAACTCCCAACTGCGATGTGGAGGCTCTTGCCATTCTCGACGAGATATATCTTGACGAGAGTTTTGAGGACATTTTCTACAGGAGAAAGAGAGAGAATACAATCATCATCAGTTCAGATTGCTTCGAAATCCAGGAACACTGTCATTGCACCTCATACGACATAAATCCGTTCTGCACATCGAAGGCAGATCTGGCCGTAGTGCTGAACCGTGATGATATCATTCTCAGGGCAATTTCAAAAAAGGGAATTGACCTTGCTGAAAAATCGCTGAATGCCGGCCGGGTCAATGACCAAACACTTATAACATTTATTGAGAACAGACAGCAGGAGACTGTGGAAATCCTCAGACGCGCAGTCAAAGGGCTTCCCGATTACATGACAACAGGCCGGCTGATAAAAATGGCAGATGATTCAATCTGGAAAAGATATTCTTCAACATGTGTTTCATGCGGCGCCTGTACCACGATCTGTCCAACCTGCACATGCTTCCTGCTTATCGATAAACCCGGATACCATAAGGTAAAGCAGATGGATGCCTGCCAGTACCCGGGATTTGAAAAGGTCGCGGGTGGAGAGGACTCGCTTGGCAAGCTTCCGGCGAGATTCAGGAACAGGTATATGTGCAAATATGTCTGGAAACCAGCCAAATTCAAGGGAACAGCTTGTACCGGTTGCGGACGCTGTATAGAAGCCTGCATAGGAAAAATAAACAAGAACGAATTATTCAGAGAACTGGCTAAATGATTTTTTATGTCTCCCGAAAAAAACATATACCGGCCGTTCAGGACAAAACTCACCAGGGTAATTGATGAATCGCCTCTTATTAAGACATTCGTCCTTCAGCCAGAAAAAGAGTTTGCATTCAAAACCGGACAGTTCATTGAAGTGTCGGTTGATGGTATTGGCGAAGCGCCATTCACACCATCTTCCTCCCCTCTGGTTAAGGATATGCTCGAGGTGACGGTTATGAGAACAGGCTATATGACAGGATACATGCATAACATGAAGCCTGGTGATGATATGGGAATAAGGGGACCTTTCGGCAGAGGATACCCGGTTGAGAAATTTTACGACAAGGAGGTTCTGATCCTGGGTGGCGGCTGCGGTTTTGCACCTATCAGATCTCTGCTTTACAATCTTATCGCAATATCCGACAAGCTCAGGAAAGTAACCCTCTGCTATGGCTCAAAGACTCCCGAAGATTGTATCTACAAGCCATACATTGCAGAACTCAGGAAGACCCCGAAGTTCGAAGTTCTCAGGAGCGTCGACAGGGCGGATGGTGACTGGAGCGAGAGAGTGGGGGTTGTAACAATCCTTCTGGATGACGTAAAACCAGATATCAGAAATTCTGTTGCAGTGGTATGCGGTCCGCCTGTGATGATGAAATACGGCACCCTGAAGCTGCTTGAAATGGGTTATCCCGATCATGATATATATCTCTCGATGGAAAAGAACATGTCGTGCGGTCTCGGCAAGTGTGGTCACTGCATGATGGGCGAATATTTTGTATGCAAGGACGGGCCTGTTTTTACATACGCTGAAATCAGGAATCAACCGAATATCTGGAGCTGAAATGGCACAGAAGTTATTGATCGATATGATCAGGCTCAGGGAGGCAATGGCTGAGAATCACGACCTCAGGCTGCCGGAGGCACTCTTTTATCCGACTGCCAATTCAAACGGGCTTAAAACTGTCCGGGAACTGGCCGTTTTCAGATTCACATGCAGAAAATGCGAGGATGCCCCCTGCATAGCCGCCTGTCCGGCCGAAGCTCTCGAAAAGGATGACGAAGGCATAATAAACAGGCATACAAACCTTTGCATTTCATGCAAATCGTGTGTCACCATCTGTCCCTTCGGAACAATGATGACTGATTTTTTCAAACATCACAGGAACAGGGATCTCTATTTCAACCTGACGGATACAGGCGATATGAACAAGTTCATCTCGGCGTGTCCTCCGGGAACAGTCTCACTGACCGATCTGAACGAGTCGACATCAGACAATATCTATAAGCTCAATGAGAAGGTGCTTATAAAAGACTATATGTATAAAACGGATTAAAACCAGCAGACATGGCAGTCTATCTGTTCTATTTTCTTGTTTTTCCGGGCATTCTGTTTGCTGCTGTCACCGGAGGCTTTCTTTCCTGGTTCGACAGGAAGATCACTGCCAGGGTACAGTTCCGGAAAGGGCCGCCCCTGCTTCAGCCCTTTTATGATTTCTTCAAGCTTTTGCTTGTAAAGGAAACAATCCTACCCAAACAGGGATCGCCTGTGGTTTTCCTCATGGCTCCGGTATTTGCAGTCTTCGGGGCAACAATGGCTGCCGTGTTCATCCTGCTTCCCCTTTTCAATATCACAACCGGATTCCGGGGAGATCTTCTTGTCATTTTCTACCTGCTCACCATACCTTCTTTTTCATATGTTCTGGGAGCAGTGGCATCAGGAAACCCTCTTGCTTCGGTGGGAGCTTCGAGGGAAATGAAACTGATACTAAGTTATGAACTTACCTTCTTTCTGGTTATCGCCGGCATAATTGTGAAGGCTTCACAGAATTTTGACCTCTACTCCATTATACAGATGCAGAAGGATGGAGCCCCGTTCATAGGAAGCATCTCGGGGGTACTGCTCTTCATTGCCGGCATATTCTGCATTCAGGCAAAGCTTGGCCTTGTGCCCTTCGATATGGCTGAAGCAGAGACTGAACTGTCAGAAGGTTCATTCATCGAGTATTCGGGTCCGCCCTATGCACTTATCAAACTCACGAAATACATAATGCTCCTTATTCTGCCCTGCTTCCTTGTTGCATTACTGATGAAAGGGTTTAACCTCCACGGGATAAACATTCTGTGGGCCTTTCTCAAGGTAGCAGGTGTTGTGCTCCTGCTGACACTTATCCGGAACACGAATCCGAGGATCAAGATCAGGCAGGCGATAAGCTTCTTCATGATATGGATGAATCTTATTGCAATTGTTGCTATAGTTCTTGCATTTTTTGGCTTATAACAGTTAAAACCGTGGGCTTTAAAAGTTTTTGCTTCAAAAAATCATTATGGGTCTTCCATTTCGGGGGAGCTTCATGCAACAATTGCGATATTGAAATACTCGACTGCCTCACACCACGGTATGATCTTGAAAGGTTCGGTATTCTGCTGGTCGGCAGCGTCAGGCATGCTGATGTGCTGCTGGTGAACGGATCAATAAACAGGCGTGACAAGGAGCGGCTTCTGGAGATCTATCACCAGGCTTCGAAGCCAATACTGGTTGTTGCCATCGGAGCTTGCGGTTGTACCGGCGGCATCTTCGCCGAGGGAAATACTTTCGCAGGGCCTGTCGATAAAATAATCCCTGTTGATGCATACATACCGGGGTGCCCCCCCAAGCCGGAAGCCATAATAGCAGGCATTATGGCGCTGGTGAAGAGCAAATGAAAGCGCAGGGCCACAGGGCAGAGGGCAGAGGGCACAGGGCGCAGGGCAAAAGGGCACAGGGCACAGGGCAAAGGGGCTGAAGTACAGAAAATGAAATGACAGACATAATGAACAGTGAAGCAATCATAGAAGAAATAAAGGTTAAGCTCGGGAGTGATGTTCTTGAAACCGAAAAGAGAAGCGACAAAAGATGGTCGGTCAGAATAGAACCCGATGCCCTCCTGAAAGTTGCAGATCATCTCTACAGGGAGGCCGGGCTCAGGTTTATTATTGCTTCGGCAATCCATACCAGGAAAGGATTCGAGATTCACTATCATTTCAGCAAGGATGAGATCGGACTCGTGCTTAACATCCATGTTATTCTCAAATCAGACAAGCCGCAAATAGAATCGCTTTCAAACATGTTCAACGCCTCCAACTGGATAGAAAGGGAGATGCATGAGCTTTTCGGGATCGATTTCCTCAACCATCCAAACCAGGAGAAACTCATCTCCGAAGGCAACTGGGCAGAGGGAGTCTATCCTTATAGAAAAGAGTTCAAATAAAAATGATCATGAGCAAGAAATTTTTCATACCCATTGGTCCATATCACCCGCTCCAGGAAGAGCCTGAGCTTTTCAAGCTTTATTGCGACGGGGAGATCGTCAGGGATATTAAATGGGAAACCGGCTATAATCACAGGGGTATTGAAAAACTTGCTGAGTCGAAAACCTACGACCAGGTATTTTTTCTGGTTGAAAGAATCTGCGGGATCTGTTCGACATCACATCCCTTTGCCTTTGCCAATGCAGTTGAGGAAATATGCAGGATTGAAATAACAGACAGGACTAAATACATAAGAAGCATAATCGGCGAACTTGAACGTATTCACAGTCATCTGCTCTGGCTTGGACTGGCAGGACACTTCCTTGGGTATAACACCGTGTTTATGTGGGCATGGAAATACCGTGAACCGATACTCAACCTGTTCGAAATGATAACAGGCAACAGGAACAGCTATGCGATGTTCAAGGTTGGAGGTGTAAGACGTGATATTGAAGAATCAAAGATCCCGGTGATTCTTAAAGCAATGTCTGATGTTAAAAAGAAGCTTTCACTGCTAACAGGTGCAGTAATGGATGATCCGGTTATCCATGCAAGGACAAAGGGAGTGGGAGTCCTTACAAAACAGGATGTGATCGATTATGGCGCGGTCGGACCGACCGCAAGAGCTTCCGGGCTGGCAATCGACATAAGGAAAGATGATCCGTATGCCGCATATCCGCTCGTGAACTGGAAGGTGATCACTGCAGATACGGGGGATGTATTTGCCAAAATGCAAGTGAGGCTCCTTGAAGTGTTTGAATCAGTCTCCATAATCGAACAATGTCTTGAAAAGATCAAAAAGGAAAAGGAAGGTGACATCGCGGTAAAGGTAAAGGAGATACCCGAAGGAATTGGCACGGGAAGAGCTGAAGCTCCAAGGGGAGAGGTGTTCCACTGCGTATTCTCGGATGGTTCCAACTCTCCGGTAAGGCATAAAATAAGGGCTCCGAGTTATGTGAACATCGCCACGTTCAAAAAATCATGTATCGGGCAGAGTATCTCCGATGCAACCATCACCCTTGCTGCAGTCGATCCGTGTTACTGCTGCACGGAAAGACTTGCTGCAGCCTACGATGCGGTAACAGGTTCTAAAATTTACAATGCAGGGGAATTGATAGAAATGTCGGTCAGAAAAACCACACTGCTTAGAAAACCACAAGGATAGCGAAATGAAGGAATTTATCGACCTCATATCCAATAATGCCGTGATGGCGAACCTTGAGTCCGCAATCCTGATAACGATCATTGCCGGGATCATCCTGTTCCTTATTCCTGATAAGGCTTACCTTACCAAAGGTATCCTTGCTCTTGCTGTAGCTGTGATTGCAGGAGTACTGACAGCCGGGATTTATACATCAGATCCCCAAAGGTTTGCACCTGAGGTCTGGAACATTGGCAGGTATCTTACCCTCAGAATTGATAACCTGAGCAGGCTGGTTCTTATGTTCATCAGTCTCTTTTCCATATTGATACTGCTCTATTCCATCATTTATATGAAGGGGAAGAAAATAAGGAACTACTATTCCTGGATACTGGTTACAATCGGTTGTTCCTATGGCGCCGTGCTGGCCGATAATCTCCTTCTTTTCCTTGCATTCTGGGGAATTCTGGGGATTACTCTTTACAAGCTTATCCAGGGCAGTGATGAAGAGAGCTCGGCAACAGCAAAGAAGACTCTTATAATGATAGGAGCCTCCGACAGCATAATGATAATCGGGGTTGCTATCGTCTGGAAGATCACCGATACCCTTAACATGAGCGAAATTTCCCTTTCAACCGGGAATGCACTTACCGTTACCGCCTTCCTTGCTCTTCTTGTGGGAAGTTTCACAAAGGCGGGAGCCTTCCCGTTCCATACCTGGGTGCCGGATTATGCAAAGTATGCTCCGGCTTCATCATCTGCATTTATGCCGGCCTCGCTCGATAAGCTCCTTGGTATATACTTCCTGGCCAGAATCATTAACGGAATGTTTGAACCAGGTGAATGGATGACCCTTATCTTACTCCTGATCGCCGTAGTAACTATCATCGCAGCTGTTATGATGGCCCTGGTTCAGCATAACTATAAACAGCTGCTCGGATATCATGCCGTATCGCAGGTAGGATACATGATACTCGGTCTGAGCCTCGGATCAGTGATTGGTATCGCTGCAGGATTGTTTCACATGGTCAACAATGCAATCTATAAGAGCGGATTATTCCTGACCGCCGGTTCAATAGAACACCGTACAGGCCTTAGTGATATTGACGACCTTGGGGGATTGTCAAAAGCGATGCCCGTAACGTTTATTGCAGCTCTCATCTTCGCAATGTCCATCTCGGGGATACCTCCCCTGAACGGATTTGCATCCAAGTGGATGATTTACCAGGCAATTATTGATTTTGGAGGCGAAGCCGGTATCCCGAACAAACTGTGGGTGCTCTGGCTTGGACTCGCAGTCTTTGGATCGGCGCTTACCCTGGCCAGTTTCATCAAGTTTATCGGAGGTATTTTCCTCAGCAGGCGCCGGGCTGAGCTGGCGGATGTAAAGGAAGTGCCCTGGGCTATGTGGATCCCGGTTGCCCTGCTCGCACTCTTCTGTATTATAATGGGAGTCTTTGCGACAAACCAGGTAGTGCCGAAGCTGTTCATGCCCGTAACCGGTGAGTTCGAGTTTTCAGGTTACTGGAATTCCGGGCTGGTTTCAGTACTCGTCCTGGTGTCAATTGTGGCCGGGGTAATTATTTATCTCGCATCAGACATTAAAAAATTCAGGACTTCCGACAGTTTCATCGGCGGAGAAAAGTTCCATGATCTTGCAGGTTATCCGACAACTGAATTTTACAAGACATTTACTGAATTCAGATTTCTGTCAGTGGTTTATAAAAAAGCCAGGGAGAAATGGTTTGATATTTATGATCTTTCAAAGGGAGTGGTATTATGGTCCAGTCACCGGTTGAGCCTGGCTCACACCGGAGTTCTCTCCGGCTATGTAATCTGGATATTTGCAGGATTGATTATCATGTTATTGATTATGATTTAATTAAGATTACCCTATGGAAGCAGCTATTTCAGTGATTCTTGTCTTTATGATTCTCGGGGCTATTTTTGCGATTCATGCAAAAGACCTGCTTTCTGCGGTTATTGCCTGCGGTTTTGTGGGATACAGCCTCGTTATCTGCTTTCTGCTGCTTAAGGCTCCTGACCTGGCAATAGTCCAGATTGTCGTGGAGACAATCTCCCTGGTCATAATGGTGGCAGTGGTCATCGACAGTACGCGTGAGGAACCATATACTAAACCTGACAGGCAGGGATATGTAACAATGGCAACAGCAATACTGATAGTTGCAGTGATCTTTTACTTCCTGAACCTCGCGACAAGATCGCTGGATGCTTTCGGCGAAGGATCGCTCAGGATGGCAGAGCATTATATTTCCGGCGCCGCTGAGAAGACTGGCAGTGCGAATCTGGTAACCGGAGTGGTATTTGACTTCAGGGGATACGATACCCTCGGGGAGGCGACTGTCCTGGTCACTGCAGTTCTGGGAGTGCTGACGATCCTGAGAATAAAGGGAAAGAAGGAAGACGGCAGGCAGTAGGCAGATGGCAGTTGGCAGCAGGAAGAAGAAAACTAATAGTAAAACGGAGAAAAACGGAGTTCCAATGAAAGGGATGACAATTATAGTAAAGAAGACGACCCAGCTTATAGCAGGTATGGTGTTTCTTTACGGTATCTATGTGATAATCCACGGGCACCTTTCCCCCGGAGGAGGCTTTGCCGGTGGTGTTATAATGGCAGGCTCATTCATCCTTCTTATCCTGGCAAACGGAAGTGAGTTCATAAACCTGACCAGGGAAGAAACAGGCACAACTATAACGGAGAATCTGGCGATACTCTTTGTTCTTATTATCTCTCTGGCAGGAATGCTTCTTGGAACCAGGATCTTCTTCAACAACTGGCTTCCGGGAGGCAAAGTGGGAGAACTGATAAGCGCAGGCGTGATACCTCTCTACAATATTTTCGTAGGCATTGAGGTTGCGGCTTCGATTCTGACAATTTTTCTGGCGCTGGTAATATTTAAAGAAGAAATAACAAAATGACAGTTTACCTTCTTTGCTTTATTCTTTTCCTGGTCGGACTTTACGGAGTTATTACCAGGAGAAACCTTGTCAAGATAGTCATTTCACTATCGGTTATGGAGTTCAGCGTTTTCCTTTTTCTGGCATTGATAGGATACATCCATAATGGTGAAGCACCAATTGTTGATCCTGCCAGCCCTGACGCTATTTATGTCGATCCCTTGCCGCAGGCAATGGTCCTTACTGCCATTGTGATAGGTCTTGCCACCACAGCAATGTTGATGTCTGTGATAATAAGAATTTACAGGAAATACAAAACTCTTGATATCAGAGAAATTAACAATCTAAGAGGCTGAAAATGAATCCGCTGATCCCCTTGTTTGTAGCTGTACCACTGGCCGGAGCCTTCCTGACAATGATCCTTGACAGGTTTCTGAAGAACATCAACAAGTATATCAGTCTTCTTGTGCTGCTGGTACTTGCAGCTATGAGCCTCATTGCAATAACCACCGCAAGGGGAGATATTTCAGTCTATAAAGTCGGTGGATGGGAGCCTGTAAACGGCATTCCCATAGGCATATACATGGTAATGGACAACTTCACCGCGCTTGTCCTGTGTATTATCAACATTGTCGGTTTTCTTTCAACAATCTATTCACTCACCTATATAAGCCGGTACACATCGGAGAGTAATTATTACGCCCTTTTCTGTCTCATGGTGGCAGGGATGAACGGTGTTGTTCTGAGCGGCGATCTCTTCAATATTTATGTTTTCCTCGAGATTGCTGCAATTTCCTCGTATGCACTCGTTGCATTCGGAGTTGAAAGGGAACAGCTTGAAGCAACTTTCAAATATCAGGTACTGGGAGGACTGGCTTCACTCCTGATCCTGTTTGGGATCGGACTGGTTTACTGGAAGGCAAAAACCCTCAACATTGCGGATATCAAAACTGCAATGGGGGACAGTCCCGAAAGGGTGCATTATATGCTTATCCAGCTTCTGTTCCTATGCGGATTCGGACTGAAAGCCGCAGTGATACCATTTCACGCGTGGCTGCCCGATGCTCATTCATCCGCTCCCTCTCCGATCTCTGCCATGCTTTCCGGGGTGCTGATAAAGGCCGTCGGGATCTATGTTCTGATAAGGATCTTCTTCAACATGTTCCTGATCAGCAATGAAATTGCAGTGCTGATTACCACCCTTGGAGCCCTGTCGATGATTATTGGGGTTCTCCTGGCCATCGGACAGTGGGATATCAAGAGGCTGCTGGCTTACCACAGTATAAGCCAGATGGGATATGTGATTCTTTCAGTCGGGATGGGGATGATACTCCTTGCCAGGAGGACAAACCCTGAAATTGCATCTCTGGCAATTGCCGGAGGTCTTTTTCATCTCATAAACCATGCAGCGTTCAAGAGCCTTCTTTTCCTTAACGCCGGAGCCATTGAGTACAGGACAGGGACCCGGAATCTGAAGGAGATGGGGGGGCTTGCACGGTATATGCCGGCAACCTCCGCGACCTCATTCATTGCATCTATGTCTATTTCAGGAATACCTCCCTTCAACGGCTTCTTCAGCAAGCTGATAATAATAATTGAGGCTGTAATGGGTAAGTTTTACCTTCTTGCACTTATTGCCGTTGTTGTAAGCATAATCACCCTTGCCTCATTCCTTAAATTCCAGAGGTATGCCTTTTATAACAAGGAAAATGCCGGAGAGCAGAGAAACCTTAAAGAAGTGCCGTTTCCAATGGTCTTCAGCATGGTTGTTCTTGGTATTCTTTGCGTCATCTTAAGCCTTGTTGTCATTCCGCAGGTACGGGACCTTTTCCTGACCCCTGCCATAAATGTCCTGACAGATCCTCAGGCGTATACTTCAACCATATTAGGGATATGATATGAGATATCTGACTTTTTTTATACTCGGTCTTGTTTTCTGGCTTCTTTTAACCTTCAGAGTTACCCTGCCGAATGTTATTGTCGGTTCAGCAGCATCACTGATCTGCACTCTGATCTTTGCAAGGTATTTTTTTGAAAATACAGGCAAGCTGATCAACCCGCGGCGCTGGTTCTGGTTCCTGATTTACCTGGCAGTCTTTATCTGGTCGTGTATCAAGGCTAATTTTGACGTTGCCTACAGGGTCCTGCATCCAAGGATGCCTATAAAACCGGGTATTGTAAAGGTTAGAACCACCCTTAAATCGGAATTTGCCAGGATGCTTCTTGCCAACTCAATCACAATGACTCCGGGAACACTTACAGTCGATATAATAGGAGACGACTATTACATACACTGGATCTATATACGTTCACAGGATCCCGAAATATACACCAGGATGATCACCGGTGTATTTGAAAAATATATTAAAAATTTCGCTGAATGAATGCATGGCTTGAAATACTGATGTATATCCAGATAGCCCTCAGCGGACTCTGTCTGTACAGGATCATAAGGGGCCCAACGATACCCGACAGAATGGTAGCCATTGATATTTTCGGCATACTTGTAGTCGGTATATGTGCCATTATCTCAATTCAAACCGGTAAAAGTTTTATACTGGATATTGGAATTGCATGGATCATTCTGAGTTTTATCGGTACACTTACTCTGGCAAAATACCTGAGCGGCAAAAGATTAAACCAGTGATATGGCAGCGATAATAGTAATAGGCATTGGTGTTCTGTTTAACCTCTTCGGATGCATAGGATTATTAAGGCTTCCGGATGTTTATAACAGATTGCAGGCAGCAACAAAATGTGTTACGCTCGGGTGTTGCAGCATACTCCTGGGAGTATTCCTTCATAATGGTATCTCAGCAGCAGGCATTAAGGCAATTATTGCCATTCCCCTGCTCTTCTTCAGTGCAACTGTTGCAGCACACGCCCTGGTCAGGGGCGCATACCATTTCGGAGTGAAAATGAGCGACAAGAGCATTATGGATGATTATAAGGATGCCGTAAAATGAAACCCGCATGTATAAAATATAAACACGTATGTGTATAATTTTTAATCATGTGGGTTCCATCCGACCTTTAAATTAATAATAATATTCGGATGAAATATCCAAAGCTAAGAGAATTGAAGGAGGCTGTTATTTCGCTCGTTACACCGGCTTATACCACTAAATACCCTTTTGAAGAGCATATTCCGTTCAAGAAATTCAGGGGTAAACCGGTAGTTGATAACGAAAACTGCGTGGGATGTGAAACCTGTGCAAACGTCTGTCCGCCTCAGGCTATAACTTTTGCCGACGATCCCGAAAAGAAAATCCGCACTATAGTGAGGGATTACGGGAAATGCATTTTTTGCGGACAATGCGAGGAACACTGTATAACAGGGAAGGGCGTGGTTCTTTCCGACCTTATTTTCGACATGGCTACGCTGGACCGGACACAGGTAGTAGAATACCAGGAAAAAGAACTTCTTATTTGCTCGAACTGCGGAGCTGTTATCACTACCAGGGAACATATTCAGTTTCTTCACAGGAAACTTGGTCCAAAGGCATTTTCATCCATCCTGAACCTCAACATGCTGAACGAAAAACTGAAACTCTCAGAAGAACAAGATCTTGAGATTGAAGTCCGTGACGGGCTGAAGAGAAAGGACATGTTCAATATACTCTGCCCGAACTGCCTGAGGCTCGTTTTGATCAAATATCTCTGAACGGAATGCTGCAGGACCTTGAGAAAATTCTGACACAAACCGGCAGGAAGATTCTTTTTGTAGGGATCGGCAACGTTCTTAAACAGGATGACGGCGCCGGAGTTTATATAAGCAACAGGATTGTTGAGAGAGACAATATCGGAACACTCACGGTGGAGGTAAGCATCGAGAATTATATTGGCAAGATCAATTCCCTGAACCCTGATATTCTCGTGCTTATCGATTGCATGTACACGGGATCCCCCCCCGGAAGCGCTGTGTTTCTGCCTGTTGAAAGGGTAATTGACCTCACTTTCAATACTCATAATATATCTCTTAAGAACATAGCGTCCTTTTTCACAGCCGAAGTATTTATACTGGGGATTCAGCCGGTGAGTATTGACTTTGGTGAAAATATTTCCTACCTTGTAAGAATTGTATCTGACGAGATTATTAACCTTATAAATAAGAGGAGGTAGCCATGGCAGTAGAATATTTATGTAAAATGTGCAAGGGACACCTTAAGGTAAAAACATCTATTATCCTTGCGGCATCTAAAATGAACAGTTCGCAGAAAGGACTGGTCCTTCTTGACCCCGAGTTGGGTAACTACACGACTACAACGCACCCTCCCTTCAAAATTGAGGAAGGTGCAGAATACATATTTACCTGTCCGATCTGCCATTCCCAGCTCAACAGTGGAAAATACAAACACCTTGTCAGGATAATCAGGGTGGAAGAAGACGGGAAAGAGTATGATGTATATTTTTCAGAAATTGGCGGCGAAAAATGTACGTTCAAGCTGGGAGATGATAATATTGAGATAGCAGGTCCGGATGCTCCCAGGTATACTAAATATTTTGACGTTCCGGAAGAATACAGGAAATACCTCTGAAAACATTTTAGCAGTAATTGAAAGCAGGGACGATGAGTAAATCATACCTGTTTCATTTTGGCGATCTCTTTCCTGTACGCATGACTCTTTCAGAGTCAGTACTATGGTAGTAAAATTCCACATCTCAGAAAATCAATCTTAACGACCGGGGTAATGGTTGCCACTGGTGGACAATAGATTACACGATAAACTCGAAGACCTTCGGAACTTACTTTGCCATGGACCTGGCGAATAGGCAATAATAATCGTTCCCGGATCAAAACTGGCTTTTGTGATGACTGCCGGCACTTATATGCAGGTTGAACACAGACCCTTTGAGATAATGTCGCAATACATACTGCCCTCTTTGAAGGACAAATTACAGCAGCTTAAGTGCAATTCAAAACGACAGAGAAAGTGCTTCCCGATCCGGGCTGGCTCTCCACGGTTATCTGTCCTCCCTGAGCTTCAATAAATTCCTTGCTTATGGCTAAACCAAGGCCTGTACCTTCTTTGCTTGTTCCCGGGACTCTGAAATATCTGTCGAATATTTTGTTTTTGTACTGAGGATCAATCCCGTGACCGGTATCAGTGACGGATATTTTTACCCTGTTTCCCATTTGCAGACCTGATATCCTGATCCGGGAATTGTCGTAAGAATACCGGATCGCATTTGAAATAAGGTTCGTGAGGACCCATGCAGTTTTTTCTTTATCAATAAACACCTCAGCCAGTTCCGATGGATAATCTTCAATAATTGAAATATTTCTCTGGTCAGCGGCCGGCCTTGTTGTGTTGATTGCATACCTGATGATTTCCTTTATATCGGAAGGCATCATGTTGAGTTGAATCTGGCCGGTTTCTACCTGTGTGAAATTCAGTATTTCAGCAACCAGCTTTAAAAGATTGTTTGTATCCTCTTCACAACTTTTAATCAGCTCACGCTGTTCGCTGTTAAGAATGCCCGTTTGTTCATTTTCAAGCAACTGCAGACTGAATTTGATTGCAGAAATCGGCGTCTTCAATTCATGGGAGATTGTTGCAACAAAATTGGTCTTTGCCCGGTCAAGTTCCATGAACTTTGTGATATTCTTTAGTATAACCACATACCCCATTATATGTTCATCTTTTTCATATTGAGTGGTGTATGAAATATTCTGGATTTCCTTCTCAAAAAATATGTCCTTGCCTTTAATCTGGAACTGAATTCTTGAATTCGCATTATCGAAAGAAAACCTGTTTCCCTTCTCCGTTTCTATTATTATCAGCTTGCCTGTCAGTTCATTTTTATTCGCCAGCTCGAGTATGTTTTCTCCAATCAGTTTCTCCCCCTCAAGTCCGGCAATTTTCAGGAATTCTTCATTGATCAGGGTTATTTTCATATTCCTGTCAAATCCGATAATAGGATACTGAATCTTGTTTAAGAGAGTTTCGGTAATTTTTCTCTCTGCCAGTAATTTTGAGATGTTGCTATTATTGTATTCTTCAAGTTTTTGAGCCATCGTATTGAAGGAAATGGCAAGTTCTCCAAACTCACTGTGACTTTCGAAGCTTACTCTCTGTGAATAATCGTTATCAGCTATATGCCTGATGCTTTTTGTAAGCTCCTGTATCGGATTTGAAATATTCCCCGGGAGAACGATGAAAAGTACAAGCGAAATCAGGAAACAAAAAACACTCAGGATACTTATTAAAATGATCGATTTTTCGGCAGTGAGTGAGGCGAAGGAGCTTTTCCGGTCTATTGCGTTCAGATTAAGTTCGAGGATTTCAAATATATATGACTTTGCCTCATGCAGGGCAGATTTATTT
This sequence comes from Bacteroidales bacterium, assembly GCA_049294075.1. Taxonomy (GTDB): domain Bacteria; phylum Bacteroidota; class Bacteroidia; order Bacteroidales; family VadinHA17; genus LD21. The sequence goes on from JBAQCK010000181.1 coordinate 27,585, forward strand.
TCCGGATTACTTTTCAATTGCAGGAAGCTTTCCGACAGCTTTTCTGTCAGTTCCTTCTCTCCGGCTTCTGTTATGTTCTTTTCCTGTTTTGCGAGATATGTTTCGAATGAATCCAGGGCATCCTTGTCCAGATCAGCTTCTGAGATAACTCTAAGCATGTTCTGAGTATAAACAAGTGTCTCCTTGTTATCCCTGATAATATTCTCGGAAGCTGCAGCCAGAGAATTTATCTGCTTTGTTGCAAAGAATGCCAGCAGGATTATAAGAGTAAATAATAATCCAATCCCGAGATATAGCCTTGTCTTGATTTTCATCATAATATAATTTTAATTTTAAAGGTATGATGGAACCCACATGTGTCTAGAATTATATTTATAAGTGTTTGTGTTTTCATAACATGTGGGTTTCATAGCTTTAAAGTTTCCCGCCACCACTACAAAGATACCTCATTATTTCCCGTCAGATTGTTTTTATTAGTTACACAACTTTAGGTTTTGAACCAAGGAATACAGTCCTGAATAAAACCAGAACAGGAATTATTTCCAGTCTTCCTGCCCACATCTGTATAATGTAGAGAATCTCAAGAACGGAGGACATTTCCGGATTTGTTATTCCGCATGACAGGCCAACAGTGCCCTGTGCAGATGCTGATTCAAAAAGAGCATCTTTCAATGCATAACCGCTTCCCATTAAGTAGTATGTAATTAATGTGGAGACAAGCAGAAACAGGAGATAGATGAATGAAAACGTTGCAGCTGCGGCAAGTTCCTTATTCATCTCTTCGGGCAGAAGCCTTTTTTCATTGAACCTGACGATTTTTATGGAATTATCTGATGAGAAATAGCTGTTTACATGCCAAAACAAACCTTTAAATATCAGTAATACCCTTATTATTTTTATTCCGCCGACTGTTGCTCCGGCAGCACCACCTACTATCATACCTGTGATGACAATGAAAACAATTGAAGCGCTATCCCAGACGTGAACGTCGGATGTCTGCCAGCCTGTAGTAGATAAAGCACTGATAAACTGGAATATACCTGTCCTGAAGGGTTCGGAGATCAGTCCCGGTTTCATCAACATTAGAGATAGTACGATACTTCCAAGAATGAATAGAATTATTATTGACCTTGTCTGAATATCTTTCCAGAACTGATTGATCTGTTTATCGTAAATAACCCTGAAATAGAATGGAAGGGCAAGTGAGCCAAGGATCATAGGCAGGAGGTATAGCATATCCATCTTTAGGGAATGATATCCGGCTATACTGTCGTCCAGAGTGCTGAATCCGCCGGTAGACTGGCCTGTCATCGCATGGTTGACCGAATCAAAGATATTTTCAGACAGGCTATAATCAGGTAATATTATGCAGGTGCCTGCAACAAGATAAATAAAACTGAACAAAGTAATTCCAATATAGATTTTCCAGACAGAACGTGCTGTATCAATGATTGACGGTCTCAGGCGTTCGCCTGTCGATTCTATTCCATAAAGGAGATATGCGGTTTTCCCGTTGGTGTGACCAAAAACGGCTAGTGAAAGTATTACAAATCCGGCTCCCCCCAGAAGTTGAGTGTAGGAACGATAGAAGAGCAGTCCTTTCCCGATTGACGGTTCATGTACCGCCATACTTAATCCTGTGGTTGTAAAACCGCTCATGCTCTCAAATATTGAATGCAAGGGATTTCTGAAGAAGTTAAGACTGGAGATATACTCTGTCCCGGGCGGACAGAACTGTTCAGCTATTTCAGCAGGTGTTATATATGCCGTAATCATAAAAGGTAAGCCACCCATTATTGCAACTGAAAGCCATCCAAGCGCAGCTATTATCAACGCGTGCCTGTGAAGGGGTTCAACAGAGGTATGAAATCCTTTGTAAAGTGAAAATCCGGTAACAATGCAGATTACAGAGGAAATTAGAAATCCCAGGGAAGAGAAAAGCTCACCGTATATCAATGAGACAATCAATGGGATTACCATTGTAAGGCCTAAGAGGACCAGAAGACTGCCTATTTGCCTGAAGACCATTTTTAAGGTGTCAAACCTGCTATTGTGATTATTAGCCTTCATGTCTGAATTATTCAATTGAAGAATGAACCAATATCCGGACTGCTGCCTGGCAGGGAAAAAACATACACTTTATCTTCCGCCTGAAGTTGAAAGTCGCCAAGAGTTATAAAGCCGGTGCCATTTCTGACTACGCCGCTTATGACATTATTCTCAGGGAAATTGAGTTCTCTGATCGGTTTAAGAGTTGCCTTCGAGTCTTGTTTCACTATGAACTCCTGAATTCTGGCATTCACACCGTATAAATGCGTCAGGATCCTTCCTTTTATTATGTAACGGAATATATAATTCGCCGCTGCCATCTTTTTGTTTATAAGGGTATCAATTCCCATTTCCCGGGTGTAATCGAAGAGTCCGATGTTTTCTACCATAGCAATGGCTTTCCTTACACCGTAATCTTTTGCAATAAGACAGGCGAAAATATTGGTTTCGGAATTTCCGGTAACTGATACAAACGCATCATATTTGCTTAATCCTTCTTCTTCAAGCAGCTTGATACTTGTTCCGTCTCCGCACACTATCTGAACGTCAGGAATGTTTTTTGCCAGATAATTGCACCTTTCAATGTCTTTGTCAATCAATTTGATCCTGTAATATTTGCTGAGTTGTAAAGCGATTTGTTTGCCTGTCCTGCTTCCTCCGATTACCAGAAGGTTTTTTATCCTGACTGATTTCTTGCCCGCATATTCAACTACAGAATCTTTACCTTCCCCGGTTGCAACGAAATATACAAGGTCATCTTTCATTAGTCGCAGACTGCCGTTTGGAATAAGTGTTGTCCCGTTCCGATGGACCGCAACAATCATAAAGGAGTTGTAAGGTATAAGGCCGGCTGTTTCAGCAATAGTCCTGTCAGTGACAGGACTTCCCTCATCAAGCAATAATCCCATCAGATACAGAGCCCTGCCGTGGAAATTAAAAGTTTCTTTCAGCGCCGGTGATTTAAGGATGTATTTTACCTCGCGTGTTGCAAGGGACTCAGGTGAAATCAGAACATCGATACCGGTATCTCTGATGTCAAGACTTTTCGTGTCAGCCAGATATTCCATGTTATCAATTCTGGCAATGGTAAATTTCGCACCGAGTTTCTTTCCGATGATGCAGGTTGTAATATTCGAGGATTCGACAGAGGTGACTGCAATCAATAGATCCGCGTTTTCAATCCCTGCCTTTTTCAAGACTTTATAGCTTGTTGAGTCGCCTGATACTGTTGCTATTCCAAGGTCCTTTTCAGCAATTGCAAGCTTCTCGTGCTGAGTGTCAATTAATGTGATATCCCGGAATTCAAGAATTAGCAATCTGGCAAGATAGTACCCGACCTCACCGTCACCGGCAATAATTATTTTCATTTGTAATATTGTGTTTCCTGCTCAGTTCCCGATTATCGTTTTTACATAAACCGCTTTCAGTCCTTCCGGCATCAACTCAAGATGCTGTTTTAGGGTCATGGAATTCTCTTCTGATGCCAGTACGAAAAGAAATTCATTTTCAATGGCATTTTTCTCAAACAAGGTGCCGTTTGAATACAGGAGAAATATTATCCTGAATGGTTCTTTCTGCCCTTCACTATTGTCGTTTAAAAGTTTCCTGGTGTATTCCGCAAAGCGGCGAAGCACCCAATAGTCTGTGGTCATCAGTTCTTCCTTCTCCTTAAATGCTTCCGGAAACCAATGATGCAGTGTTTTCTGAATTTTTGTTTCCATTGTCTTGCTGTTTGATTCATTACAGACAAGGCAATTCTGGGTCCGGAATCGGGTCATTTGGATAAAATACTTGTATATGAAGACAATATGCTAACGCTGCCGGTTGGTGGAAGTAAAATAACCTTTCATTTTGAAAGGGTGTTATTAGCAGAATGAAAGGGTAGGATTAGCTCATACTATATGCGGAAAGCTTGCGATAAAGGGTAGTCAGAGCAATCCCAAGCAGGTCGGCTGCTTTTGTCTTGTTTCCGTTTGTATATTCAAGTACTCTTCTTATGTGTTCTTTCTCAACCGTGTTAAGATCAATGGTATAAAAAGGGCGGCTGTGGGAAGCGGATTCCGTAGTATTCTGAATCTCAAATGGCAATAAATCGGCGGTAATTTCATTTCCATCAGCCAGGATAACACATCTTTCAAGGACATTTCTTAACTCACGCGTGTTCCCATTCCATTTATGTTGCTCCAGCTTGTTGATGCACTCAGGAGAGATCCTTTCAATTTTTTTCCTCGATTTGGCGGCAAAAAAATGAAGGAAATGATATGCCAACGGCTCAATATCTATGATCCTTTCTTTCAGGGCAGGCAGTTTTATCCGGAAAACGGAAATTCTGTAGAATAAATCCTCCCTGAAATTTCCCTTTTCAATTTCCATTAGCAGGTCCCTGTTTGTAGCTGCAATGATCCTCACATCTGTTTTAACAGGCTTGTTGTCGCCTATCCTGATATACTCGCCTGTTTCTATTACTCTCAGAAGTTTAGCCTGTAAATCCGTGGCCAGTTCTCCAATCTCATCCAGGAATATTGTTCCGTTATTTGCTTCAGCCAGTAGTCCTTTCCGGTCTTTTACAGCACCTGTAAATGCACCTGCTTTATGTCCAAAGAACTCGCTTTCTAACAGGTCGTGACTGATTGCAGAGCAGTTTATTGCAACAAAATTTCTGTTTTTGCGGCTGCTCGCATGATGGATTGCCTGTGCGAAAACCTCTTTGCCTGTCCCGGTCTCCCCGGTCAGTAGTACAGAGGTATCGCTAAAAGCAACTTTTTTCGCAAGTTCAACCGCCTCCTTTATGAGTTCGGATTTGCCGATTATGTTATCAAATGAGTATTTGTTCTCCAGTTGTTTTTCAAGATGGAGAACACGCCTGGACAGTTCTGCTTTTTCAACGGCGCGATGAATCAATGGCACAATCCGGCTATTGTCATCACCCTTGGTAATATAGTCGAACGCACCTGATTTAATCGCTTTGACACTGTCGGGGATATTCCCGTAGGCGGTGAGAAGAATGATTTCGCTTAAAGGATACTTTCCCTTTAGCTCGCCCGTAAATTCAACACCATCGCCATCGGGCAGCCTGACATCACATAAAACAACATCAATGTCGTTCTCGGCCATTTTTTTCAGCGCTGTTCTGCAGTCGCCAGCCTGATAAACCTCAAAACCCTCATAAGTAATTATTCTGGATAACAGGTTTCTGAGTTTTTCTTCGTCATCAAGGATTAATACTTTCTTCAATTTGCCTGGATTCTTAATATACAAAAGTATACAATAAGGCTGCAAGTAGTAATTTATTTGGTTAGAAATCCAATAATTAAGTCACCGGAACAACTATTTACCACGGATTTCACGGTTCCGATAGCTATCGGGATCACGAAAAAAATCACGGATTTTATTATTTGAGACAATCCATGTATTACCCGTGTTCTCAGTGAACTCTGTGGTTAAACCTGAATTATATAATCCTGGCTTAAGCAAAAAGAGCCGTGAATGCGGTAAATTAGGATTGACTGAATAAAGAGGATATCTTTGCAGGATAAATATTTACCGTAATCTGACTTAAAAACAGCAGCCATGAATACAAACAATTTTGTAATCGAGCAATCATCCGGATTTGATTTTGACACTACAGTCGATATGATTGTGAAAGAAGCTGAATCGAGGGATTGGAAGGTACCGGCAATCCACGACCTGCAACTCTCGCTTGCCAAAGCGGGGAAGACTGTCTTGCCTGTCAAGGTGATCGAAATATGCAAACCGGCTTTTTCAGGCCAGATACTCGAACTTAACGACGAACGTCTGATGTCGGTGATGATGCCATGCCGTATCTCGGTTTATCAGAAGAACGACGGGAAAATCTATACAGCCGTTATGAATGAGGCTGAAATGTCGGACCAGATGCCTGAAAAAGTTGCCCGGGTTATGAAGGCTGCCTCAGGAGAAACCATGGAGATTGTAAAAACCGTAACTAGAAGCTGAAAAATCCACAAAGGTTCGGGGTTTGAGGTTCGAGGTTCAAGGTTTCGTTTATCGTTTATCGTTCATCGTCCATATGAAAGAGTAGACACCGAATACCGAATACCGATTACACTCTTATTTCCGACCTCCCTTCATCGTAACTTCATCTTCCCGGTTGCATCTTTGCTGATGTCAAACCAAACTAAAAACTAAAAGTATGAAACGGACATTGTTAATGGCTGTATTTGCCATCCTAATAAGCGCCGGATTGCCGGCACAGAACCGGAACCAGGGCTGCCGGCAGACCGGCCAGGGAAGGAAATAAAACAAAAACCTTTTGTAAATAAAATACCCTGCAGATGTTATGTCTGCAGGGTATTATATTGTCAGAACGTTTAGTCTTATCGCGGAGTGGTTCCCTTTATGTCTGCAAAAAACACGAATGTGCTGTCGTCAGGTATTAATTTATTAACTCCTTCGGTTTTATTTACATTAAGGGTGAGTGTTGTGTCGGAACGAAAACTGTCGTGATGCAATATTGCAGATTCCCTGTCCCTGTTGTCCTTCTTTATAATGTAGAATATGGCAAAGAGTATAATAACCGGAGTTATCCATAAGAGGTAATCCTTTTGATATATTTCAGATTTGAACGACATTCACAGATTTAGCTGATTATATATTTCTGTACAACGTAGAAAACATCACAGTTTTGAGTGAACTGTTATGCTCCCGCTGAAATTCATATACAAATTTCAGCAATAGCACTGCCAAAGTCAACCTCGTTGGTCAAAGAAATTGGTGCCTTCATCAATGAAAAACCGATGTTCATCACACTACTAATTTTTATCATTCTTATACAACAATGATACGGGCTAAAATTTGTAGTGTTTTTTAGTTACCATTCAGTGCTGTGTTACGCATTTAAGTTGCTGAAGAGCTTGTGCTGCCATAGCCTCCTTTACCCTGTAAACCTGTGCAAAAGAAAAAAATCCTTTGTCTGTGAGCACGTGTATTTTGGCAGTGAAGTAAGCCGTTATCATGATCGTAAGCAGCGGGATGGCTGCAAGCCTTGTGAAAAGACCCGCAATTACCGGCAAGCCGTATACAAGAGAGACAAATATCACGCCCGTTAGCATCCTTACAAAAACAAACTTGCCGTCATCGCTTGTCTGAAGGATCCTGGTCAGTATACCGGACGGTGGTTTCATGATTCCCTTTTTTATTCAAACAAGGTATTAAGCAATTGTTCAGAGCGGACACAGGTAAAATTATTAAGGCTAAATACTTATATTTACCCCTATGAAGAAACTTCTTTTGATAATATCGGCGGTAATCCTTCTGTCTTCATGCAACAGTGAGGTGTGTCCTGCATACAGCGATTCTGCAAACAATGTCACTTCGTCGGCTTTTCAGAAAAAGTCGTACCGGGCCGACGGCATAAACAAGGTTTACAGGGACGCCTATTCTTACCGTAAACGGTGAAGGCATTTCTGGCTGCAGGCAATCTATGAATGAGGTATCGGAATCCGGATTGCAGGGATTTCAGAATTTTGCCAGAACATCCTTCACGGCATCCTTGTGGACCATGAAATCCATCATCTTAAGCTTCACATAATCTTCGGAAAAGAAATAATAGCCCCACTCCCTGGCATTTGGATCATTGTTCTTTGATCCGGCGCCTGAGTCTTTCAGGATGTACCAGTCCTTCCCGTCCTTTTCGGCGTAACCCACGATATGCATCCCGTGATCGTCGGTGGTAGTGTGATTCGAGAACCTGAACTGACGGGCATCGTCATTAATATATCCGGACGGGATATCAAAATCAGGTATCACGGCGCATTGTGTGGTAGGGTCGAGACCTGGTTCCGATACATCTCCTCCTATACTTACAGTGAAGCCTTTCCTGACTGCATTTTTCAGGGCTGACATGAATTCATCGAGGGGGATGTTGTAATAAACATCGCTGTGCCACCAGTTATCCGGTACCTTGTATTCAACCTGTCTGTGAAAGGGTTCCTGCCGGTAGGAAAGGATATCGACGTAGTCATCGGGATTGATCCTGAGCACATCGGTCAGGTACTGAAGCGGAGTCATCTTCCTGCCGTTTACAGTGATTTCAGCGGGCGGCGCCCCCATGTGCCGGTTCATTATCGATTTCACGGTCTCCGTCACATATTCTTCGTTCCACGATGAGTTTGCCTTTACTGAGGTTAGAAAACCGCTCAGTTCGCTGAACATATCCTCATGATTGTGATACTTGCGGCCGCCGGTCAGCCCACTGTAATATTCAAGGGGCACTATCCCGTAAAGCTTCCACATTCTGGTTACGGCGTTTGCTTCCGAACCTTCTGCAAATGCCGAGTTACCTCTTTCACTCACAAAGCGCTTTGCTTTTTCGACATACTCCCAGTAAACGGTATACATCTCCGACAGCTTTACCTGCTGCTTGCTTATCCTGTATGCCTCAGATTCAAGAAATGATGTGGTGCTGAAGCTCCAGCATGTGCTTGTGTTTCCCTGCGACACAGGGGGAGTATGCCATTGTTTCTTGTAAAGGTCGATCTTGTTGGGGAGCGATGCTTCTGCCAGATCAACTGAAAAAGTCCTGTTAACCTGAGAAGGCCCGGCTTTTTCTTTTACTTCCCGGTCATCCTTCATTATTGAATTCTGATAAAATCCGGGCTTCGATTCCCTGAATACTGCCTTGTCCCTGTTCTGCCCGCTGACAAACGGAGCCAGCAGAATACATGAAATTACGGGTATGATTATTCTTTTCATTGTTGGGTTTTATTTTGATCCGAATTAATTCATTAGATATGGTTCATTCTTTTGCAACTTTTTGCAGTTCATCCGATTCATAGATCATCTTATCAGCGGGGCCATCTGAAATGATGATCATTGCCCTGGCCAGATCAACGGCCTTAATGCCCCTGTATTTCCTCAATGGTCCGACCATCATCCATCCTAATGCTTTCATGAAAACGGCTGAGACACTCTCTGCAAGGCGGAATTCAACTCTGTCGCCCATAAGAATGGAGGGTCTTACGAATCTGAGATTCCCTTTGTAGATATCTCTCACAGCCTTCTCCATCTCTCCCTTGGTCCTGAGGTAGAAATTAGATGAAGAGGCATTAGCCCCGATCGATGATATCACTACCAGCGATTCGGCGGAAGCGGCTTCGGCAAGTCCGGCAATCGCTTTCGGCATCCCGAGATCGACTTTGGCGAAGGCTTCCTGAGAGCCTGCAGTTTTAATTGTGGTGCCAAGGCAGCAGAACCATGAACCGGATTTCAGTTTTCCCTTCAGTCCGGAAAGTCCCGAGAAATCAGTTAGCCTGATCTGGCTTAACTTTGAGTCGGGAAGAACCAGAGGGCTCCTTACAACTACCGTTACTTCTTCGTAAGAATCGTCGCTGAGAAGAGCCTTTACAAGTTCTTTCCCGATAAGTCCGGTTGCTCCGAAAACAACCGCGGTCTTTTTCTTTTTATCCTGTTCGCTTATCATGTCTGAAGATGTTTTTTGTTATCGGATAAGGCACTTATGCCTGCAAATCCCTGGTAACTGACCATTTGTCGACTGCCGGAGCAGTATAATCCTCCATCATATCAAGAAGTGTGTCGATATTGTCGCTTATGAGAAGCATCCGCCTGCTCGATTCCCTGATAAAACCATTGGCATTCATTGTTGATGCAAGAGCCATAAGCGGATCGTAGAATCCGTTTATGTTAAGCAGTCCTGCTGGTTTCCTGTGAAGCCCGAGCTGTCCCCAGGTGAGTATCTCAAAGAATTCCTCCATGGTGCCGAAGCCTCCGGGCAGGGCGATTATCCCGTCGGAAAGCTCATGCATCCTGGTCTTTCGTTCATGCATTGTATCAACCAGAACAAGTTCGGTAAGGTTGTCGTGTGCTATGCCCTTGTCCCTGATGAACCGCGGCAGGACTCCCGTTACCTCGCCGCCCCTGCTCAGAGCTCCGTTTGCGACTGCATTCATCAGCCCGATTTTGGTGCCGCCGTAAACCAGTCCGATATTCCTTGATGCAAGTGTCTCGCCCAGCCTGAACGCCTGTTTTTCAAAGACATCATCGTTCCCCCGGCTTGAGCCGCAAAAGACCGATATCCTTTTTATGCCATGCATGGTATTTCTGTCCGGATTTGTAAAGTGAAGGTCAAAAAAATAGTAATATTTATGGGGCTGTTCTAATCGATAAAGATTTCCTTAAGGACCGCTTTGACTTTCTTTGCCTCAGCGGGGGTCAGGTCGCCCGTTACTTTCAGTATCCTTTTCTTTTCTATTGTGATGATCTGATCGAGCGCTATCCTCGCCGGCTTAGTGCCTGCTTTTATTTTCACCCTGGTCGGGTAATCTCCCGTATCGGCTCCAACGGGGGCCAGGGTTACTGTTCTTAGCGACCGGTTCATCTCAGCGGGAGAGATGACCACGCATTGCATGGTTCCGGACGGTTCATTTCCTGATGCCGGATCCTGAGCCACAAGCACTATGCTGTACTGGTTTGCTTCCATCACAAATAGGTTTTACCGAATGGTCGGTTATTTTATAAGCAGAATATCCTCCCCCTTTGAATTCATCTCGTTCAGTGAGTTCTCCCAGCCTTCCCTCGACTGGTTTAAAGGGGTGATGTTTATATGATTCTTCCTCAGATCAAGCGCTACCTTGTTCTGGATGTTATACTTCTCGAGGATCGCCCTGCTGAGGATGATCCCCTTTGAGTTCCCGATCTGAATTACCTGTATTTCCATTGGTTACACGATGTTATAACATTGTTATAACAAAGAAATCAATAATAATTTTGTTTTGCAAATTTTATTTAAGTCCCGTCAGGGAAGACATAATACAGGGCAGGGCAACGCCTCCGGTTATGGCTATTTCGCCCCGTCCGGGGCTTCGCATCATTGGTGGCCTTAAGGACGGGCTGCGCCCATCCCTAAATCATGTAAGGC
>JBAQCK010000182.1:0-13135 GCA_049294075.1 Bacteroidales bacterium
CCATATAAGTCAGATCCCTGCTCTGCAAATGCTGCAGAAGTTGGGATATAAATATTTGAATCCTGCAGAAACCGAAAGCCTGCGTGGTGGAAAAACCAGTAATGTTTTGCTGGAAGATATTCTGCGGAAGCAATTAAAAGAGATTAACTCTGATAAAAGAATCAGTTCAACAAAGACAACTTATATCAGCGATGCCAATATCGAAAACGGAATTCGTGCTTTAAAAGAATTACCTATGAACGAGGGCTACATTGCTGCCTGTGAAGCAGTATATAACCTTATTACATTGGGAAAAGCATTTGAGCAGAATTTTGACGGAGATAAAAAGAGTATTACACTTCAATATATTGATTGGAATCATGAAACATTTTTAATAAATAATGTTTTTCATGTAACAGAGGAATACAGTGTTATGCGAAGTGCCAGCAAAGAGCATTATCGTCCCGATCTGGTTTTATTTGTTAATGGTATTCCTATTTGTGTAATTGAATGCAAAAGGCCTGATATGAAAGAACCATTGGCGCAGGCAATCAGTCAGCATCTTCGCAGCCAGCAGGAAGATGGAATCCGTGCGTTGTATGTTTATGCACAAGTGATTATGAGTATAGCTACACAGGAAGCAGCTTATGCAACCAATGCTACACCTGAGAAATTCTGGTCGAAGTGGGAAGAAAAATTTACTTCAGAAGAGGAAGAAGAAAAATACAAAAACGATCTGTTGGAGCTTAAAAACCAGCCATTAAGTTACGCACAGAAAGAAAAATTGTTCAGTGATCGTTTCAAGTATGTAAGAAAATACTTTGATGATCTCGAAACAGAAAATATTCTTCCGACTGTTCAGGATAAATATCTGTTCGGGTTATGCCGTCCGGAAAGGTTGATGGATATTATTTTCAACTTCATTCTGTTCGATAATGGCGAAAAGAAGATTGCACGGTATCAACAGTTTTTTGCCATTAAAAAATCAATGAAACGCATCCTTCAGTTCAAAGAAGGACGGCGTCAGGGAGGGGTTATATGGCACACCCAGGGCAGCGGGAAATCATTGACAATGGTAATGCTTGCTCAGGCAATTGCCCTGGAAAAATCAATCCGTAACCCGAAAATAGTTCTGGTTACGGACCGGACAGATCTTGATAATCAGATAACAGGCACATTCAGGAAGTGCGGAAAGTTCGTTGAGAATGCCACAACCGGACAACGATTGGTTGAACTGCTGGAGAGTAAAAGTGATGCAGTCGTTACCACAATCATAAACAAGTTTGTGGCGGCTATGAAGAAAATAACCAGACCATTGGAAAGCCCCGATATTTTTGTTCTGGTGGATGAGGGTCACCGGACTCAATACGGGACTTTCAATATTGAGATGCAAAAAACAATGCCTAACGCATGTTTTATTGCAATGACAGGAACGCCTCTCTTCAAAAGAGATAAAAGCACAGCTGCAAAATTCGGAGGCATTATTGATGCTTACACAGTCGATCAGGCAGTTAATGATAAAGCAGTTGTACCATTGTTATATGAAGGGAGATTGCCCCGACAAATTGTAAATGCAAGTCCTCTGGACACTTTCTTCGAGATGGTTTCAGAACCATTAACTGAATATCAGAAAGCAGATTTTAAGAAGAAATTCAGTCGTGCTGACCAGCTGAACGGAGCCGAACAAAAGATATATGCCACTGCCTGGAACATCAGCAGACATTTCCGTGATAACTGGCAGGGAACTCCATTCAAGGCCCAATTGGTTTGTGATAAAAAAATAAATGCCATCCGTTACAAAGAATTTCTTGATGAAATAGGTCTTGTCTCTTCCGAGGTCCTGATTTCTGCATTGGATGAAAGAGAGGGTGAGGAAAGCGCTTATGAAAAATCAACTGAAAAAGAAAATCGCTTTTGGAAGAAGATGATGGACGAACATGGTAATTCAAAAACCTATGAGAAGAACATCATCAGCCGGTTCAAAAATCAAAAGGATCCTGAAATTATAATAGTTGTAGATAAGTTACTTACCGGTTTTGACGAACCCAGGAATACAGTTTTATACCTCACCAGAAATTTAAGGGGTCATAAGCTGTTGCAGGCAATTGCAAGGGTGAATAGAATTTATTCTGACAAAGAATTTGGATACATAGTTGACTATTATGGTGTGATTGAAAATCTGGATGATGCAATGCAAATGTATTCTTCATTTGAGGATTTTGACGATGATGATCTGATAGGAACACTCACAAATATTAACGATGAAATAAGAAAATTGCCACAGAAACACTCAGAGTTGTGGGATCTTTTCAAAACCGTTACAAACAAACGCGATGCAGAAGCTTATCAATTATTACTAAAAGATGAGGTTGTCAGGGTAGTATTTTACGATAAGCTGGCTGCGTTCGCAAAAGGTTTGAAGCTTGCGCTTTCTTCTATTCTGTTTTATAAGGAGGTTGATGAAAAGACGATTAAGCGTTACAAAGAAGATCTTACAATGTTCCTGAAACTTCGTGTGGCAGTTGTTGAAAGGTATTCTGATGAAATTGACTACAAACAATATGAAGGGCAGATCCAAAAACTTATTGATACACACATAACTACTGACAAAATTGAAGTTATTACAGAATTGGTTAATATTTTCGAAAAGGATAAATTTCAGGAAGAAGTTGAGAAAACGATAGGGAAAGCGGCAAAAGCAGACAAGATTGCGAGCAGAACTGCGAAACACATTTCTGAGAAAATGGAGGAAGATCCTGCCTTTTATAAAAAGTTTTCCCAAATGTTGCAGGAGGCCATAATGGAGTATGAATCAAATCGCATCAATGAAACTGTTTATCTGAACAGGGTCAGGGAAATCATGAACAATGTATTGGCTCACACTGACAGTGATATTCCCGAAGCATTAAAAGATAAAGATGTAGCGAAAGCATTTTATGGTTTATGTGTTGAGTCTCTGAGTGAAAATATTCAGGATAATATTGTAAGGAGAGAAATTTCAACACAGGCAGCATTGAACATTGACGAGTTGATTCAAAGGGCTGTTCTTGATAATAATAAACCAATAATTGACTGGCAATACAAAACGAACATTACCGGGAAACTTCAAATTGAAATCGGTGATTATCTGATTGATGAGGTGAGGGACAAATATCATCTCAACCTTTCATTTGGGGATATGGATGAAATTGCAAACAAGTGCATTGATGTTGCTAAAATACGTTACAGGTAATGACATCCGCAATTCAATTTGGTTCAAAACAAATAGATTTTCGTTTGGAATATTCCAGTCGGAAATCTTTAGGTATAACTGTTAAACCAGACCTGTCTGTATTAGTAAAAGCCCCGGTTGACACTTCTCTTGAAAAGGTCAAAGAAAAACTCAGGAAGAAAGCACCATGGATAATCAGGCAGCAAAGTTTCTTTCTTTATTTTCATCCCAGGACTCCTGCGAGAAAATATATTTCCGGTGAAACTCACCTGTATCTGGGAAGGCAGTACCGTCTCAAAGTTATTCAGAACAGTCTTGTATCTGTGAAATTGAAAGGGAAGTATATTGAAGCAAATGCTACTGACAAGACAAGTGTTAAACAATTAGTTGACGATTGGTATTTGCAAAATGCAAAATCGAAGTTCAGAACTATTGCACAACCACTTATAGATAACTTTAAAAAGTACAATATTGAACCATCATCAATAGTCCTGAGAAATATGCCAACCAGATGGGGAAGTTGTACTCCAAAAGGTAAAATTATTTTGAACCCTGAATTGATTAAAGCGCCAAGGGGTTGCATCGAATACGTAATTATTCATGAACTCTGTCATTTAGTTCATCACGATCACACACAGAAGTTTATAGACTTGCAAACGAAAGAAATGAAGGACTGGGAAAAATGGAAAATGAAGTTAGAGAAACTACTTGCATGAAGTAATCCAGCCTTCTCTGCAGGAATTCTTCTTCCAATAGACATATACAATCATAGAAAAATAAGTGGGCTTCTTCTATTGCCTTTCTGATAAACACCCTGATGCTTCGGTCAGGACAGGTGCACCAGCTGAACTCCATTAAAACCGCCCTGATCTGTAAAGAACAAAATATGAACCCAGTCTGCGTGTCATTAAAACCAGAGTTAAAACAGGCAATTCCGGTAACCAAACCGTAACTTTATGCGTCAAATATCCGGAATGGAACCAGGAAGCGACAAATACTACATCGAAAAGGTTCTTGCAGGAAATGTAAATGCATTCTCCTGCCTTGTCGAGGCGCACAAAGACAAAGCCTTTAACCTTGCCTTCAGGATTTGCGGGAACAGGGAAGAGGCAGAGGAGATTGCACAGGATGCTTTTTTCAAGGCTTACAAATCGCTCAGCGATTTCCGGATGAAAAGCAGTTTTGCCACCTGGCTCTACAGGATAGTCTATAACACAGCCGTCTCACTGGTCAGGACACGAAAGGGCAAGGTACTTTCGCTCGATGAATTTCCGGCTGATGCGGTCGATTTCCTGTCGACAGCCGAAAATGAGGAGGAGGCTGCCGGTGAGTATAAAAACGCTTTGATTAATTTTGCCCTTCAGAATTTGCCTGAAGATGAAAGAGGATTGATCACACTTTATTATTATAATGAAATGCCGGCTGATGAAATTTCGAAGATAACCGGTATCAACAAGACCAACCTGAAGGTAAAGCTATTCAGGGCAAGACAAAAGATGGCCGGTATAATAAGAAAGGCTGAAATGAAAAATGTTTTTCTGCCATGAACATAAATGAAATAAATGACGACAAGCTTCTGGAAAAGTATCTCAATCGCGAAACGATAGAGAAAGCCCCGGAAGGATTCGTATCCAAAACGCTGACCAGGATCAGGATTGAAACAGCGCCGGAGAAAAAAAGCTTCCTCGCGAGGAACAGAGTACCTGTTATATCTGCCATCGTAATTTCAGTACTGATTGCGGCCGCAATCCTGGTACCTTCACAGGGCCCGGGAACCGGATTCTCCAGGATCACTGAGTATATAAACCTGCCGGGGTCACTGCTCCCGGGTCTGTCAGATTTCAGAATCCCGGAAATCACTATTCCGGGAATCATGATTCCGGAATGGTTACCGTATGCAATGATAACTATTTTACTGTTTGGATTTGTGGATCGTGCCCTGTTCAGAATTTTCCGCAGGGAATAGTCCCGGTAAAAACGGGATGCAGTTTATTAAAGATTCTGCACCCGTGTGTTCAGTCCCTTTGAATTAAGCGATCTGCTCATAGCCACAAGCACTTCTCTGATTCCAAGTAAGATATCGCAGCTTCCCTTGAGATGAACAATCAGGGCACACTGTTCAGCCTGAACCGGATCGTGCCCGCACACCTCAACCAGCGATCTTATTACATGATCGAAAGTATTGACTTCATCATTGAACAGGATAAGCGAATAGATTTGGTCCCCGCTCCCCAGCCTGTCGCTCCTGCGTAATGTTTTCTCCTTCATCGCTATTTCTCAAAAAGTTTCCTTGCCGTATCCAATGGTATCTCCCTGCTTCCAACATAAGCAACAACCCTGGCTTCACTGTAACCGTTGCGATGAAGCAGGTCGGCGTAATCGAAAGCGCTTTCAAAAGTAATAAATTTTCCTATCAGATATATCAGTGTATCGTTATCAGCCTGAATTATTTCAAGCCCCCGGCTTCCTGCCATTGTCCTGTAATTATCAACAATCTCCTCCGTTAGCGGCTCGTCTGATCTTGTCACCTCAACCCTGAACGAGAGTGTTTCAGGTTCAACCGGTACGGCGACCTGAGGGGCTTCCGGTTCTCTGAGTGATTTGCCGCTCCATTCCTCCTCCATCAGAAGGGCTCTTTCAAGCGAAACCGTTTTGCCGTCAAGAACGGCTGTCAGAAAGGAATCCCTGAAACCCATCTGTCTTAACTTGTCCAGTGACCTCTCAGCATCCTCCATCCTGCGAAACATTCCTGCAAAATATCTCATGGATGACCTACCCGGCACACTGTACATGTAAACAGGTGTTATCCCCCTGAAGAACGCCGGGTCGACAGGCTTGCTGAACACCCCCATCTGTATCCGGTAAACCAGTCCGGCAGGTGCCTGCGGATCAATGGGAATAACCTGGTCGCGTATCTTTTCCGGATCGCTCTCAATACTGAACAGTGAAATCACAATTCCGGCAGCCGGTTCCTGCTTAGCCGCATCCTGCTTTGTCTCCCTGAGGTTGTCATCAACAGGGTGAATACCGGCCTGACCAAACTTCTCATCGGCAATCCTTTGATAATCACGAGCCAGAGCTTCAGTTTCCGCCGTCCTGCCTTCTGCAGCCTTCTGCTGTGCGGGAGTAAGAACAACATTTTGCTTCCTGTAGTCCGAAGCAACGGTATTAAGCGAATCAGCCTTCACCTGGTACTTCATGGCTTCAGACAGTACCCTGTCGTATTCGGCCGGAACCTCCTTCTTCAACGGGGGCTGCCTCTCAACAACCTGACCGGCGGGCTTCTCAGCAGGCAGAGCAGCAACGGCTGCCGCGGCTTTTATTTCCTGTCCGGTAAGACTGCCGCTGTGTTCATTGCATTCCCTTGCATACCCGGCAACATTCAATTCCTTCGCCTTTCTTTTCCCGGCCTTTTCCCTGAACTTGCTGTACGACTCCATGGCCTCCGGAAACCTTCCGCCAAGCTGATTTGCCCTGCCAAGGTAAAACCATGCATCATCAGGAATGATATCCGTACCGGCAGAGCCGTCGATCGCTTCCTTCAGATAATCCGCAGCCCTTGCCGGATCGCTTTTCAAATTGACAAGGCAGACGCCCGAATAGTATTTGTAAAGGGCAAAGGAATGAACATCAAGTAGAGCCTCAAATTCACCAAGAGCCTTCCCGTATTCTCCCCTGCCGTAAGAATCCATCGCTGCCTGCCTCGAGGGCCTGACAGCCATTTCCTGGGAATAAATCATACCCTGGAGGGCAATGACCGTAAGTGAAACGAAAATCCGAATTCTCATCCTGAATATTTCGTGTTAATAACAATTTTTACCTTATAATCAGAAAACTGTTCAAACTTCGTAAATTTAACCCTAATTACAAAATTCATACCATCATGGTGAAACTTAAAGAAGGCATGCCGGCCCCGTCGTTCGAAGGAGTTGACCAGGAAGGCCGTACCATAAAGCTCAGTGATTTCGCCGGCAGAAAGCTGGTTCTTTATTTTTATCCCAAGGATAATACATCGGGATGCACTGCAGAAGCCTGCAGCCTGCGCGACAGCCACGAAGAATTCCTGAATAAAGGATTTGCCGTGGTGGGCGTCAGCGCCGACAGCGAAAAATCGCACAAGGGATTTGCAGAAAAATATTCCCTCCCCTTCCCCCTTATTGCCGACACCTCAAGGAAAATAGTGAACGATTACGGGGTTTATCGGGAGAAAAAAATGTACGGGAAAAGCTTTTTCGGAATAGTCAGGACCACTTACATCATTGACGAGAAAGGGAAAATAGAGAAAATCATAGCAAAGGTCGACACAAAAAATCATTCGGAACAGATATTTAAATTATACCAGTAATAAAAACCAATATGAGCAACGAAAGAAAGGAAATCAGCAAGGATAAGTTGAAAGCGCTTGAAGTTACAATCGGTAAAATCGAAAAGGATTTCGGCAAGGGGACCATTATGAAACTTGGCGATCACGCCATTGAAAATATCCAGATAATACCTTCGGGATCAATAGCCCTCGACGCAGCTCTGGGTATCGGAGGCTACCCAAGGGGACGCGTTATCGAAATCTACGGACCCGAAGCCTCCGGAAAAACAACACTGGCAATCCATGCCATTGCCGAGGCACAGAAAAACGGAGGCATTGCAGCCATTATTGATGCAGAACACACCTTCGACAGAAACTATGCCGAAAAACTTGGCGTCGACGTCGAAAACCTCCTTATATCCCAGCCCGACAACGGGGAACAGGCTCTCGAGATAACCGATAACCTTATCCGCTCTGGCGCTCTCGACATTATTGTTATCGACTCGGTTGCAGCTCTTACCCCCAAGGCTGAAATCGAAGGCGAAATGGGCGACTCCAAAATGGGACTCCAGGCCAGACTGATGTCGCAGGCTCTCAGAAAACTTACAGCAAATATCAGCAAGACAAACACCTCGTGCGTGTTCATCAACCAGCTAAGGGAAAAAATCGGAGTGATGTTCGGAAACCCCGAAACAACAACCGGAGGAAATGCCCTGAAATTTTACGCGTCGGTCAGGCTCGACATCCGCCGGACAAGCCAGCTCAAGGAAGGTGAAGAGATCATTGGCAACAGGACCAGGGTTAAAGTCGTAAAGAACAAACTCGCTCCCCCGTTCAGGAAAGCCGATTTCGACATTCTCTATGGTGAGGGGATTTCACAACTTGGCGAGCTTGTAGATCTCGGGGTTGATTTCGATATCATCAAAAAAAGCGGCTCCTGGTTCAGCTACGGCGATACAAAGCTCGGTCAGGGAAGAGATGCGGTAAAGCTGATAATTAAGGACAACCCTGAACTTTATGATGAGCTGAAAACAAAAATATCCGAAGCTCTTAAAAAGCAATAATAACAATAGCCCATCCGATATGAAGAGGACTTCTTACCTGTTGATGATTGCAATCGTCCTGATCCATGTTTCGTGCAAACAGAAAGCTCCCGAAACAACTTCACGGGAGGCGCCGGAGGAAATAAACACCAGCCTCACGGAAGAAGAAAAGGCAGAGGGTGTGATGACTCCGGAGATTATGCAGAAATTCGGCCGGCTGGGATCTTTTTCACTGTCGCCCGACGGTTCAACCGTGCTCTATACTATTACTAAAACCGATCTGCCAACCGAAAGAAGGCAGACCGACATCTTCAGCATACCTGTTGCAGGTGGCCAACCGGTTCGGCTGACAACCGGCGGAGGCAGCTCCCCCCAATGGTTTGACGAGGGAAAGAAGATTGCCTTCATCAGCGGTCCTGATCTTATGACCATGAACGCCGACGGATCGGAATTAACCAGGGTGGAAGGCATCTCCGGATTCGAGATATTCAACATCTCACCTGACGGTAAGAAGATATTCTTCACAAAAAGAGTCAAACTCGACCAGACTGCCAATGAGAAACATAACCTTCCAAATGCAAACGTCAGAATCATAAATGATTTGATGTACAGGCACTGGAATGCATGGAGCGATTATTCATACAGCCACATCTTTGTTGCCTCCTTCAACGGGAAGAGCATTACGGGCGAAAAGGACATAATGAAGGACCAGAAGTACGAATCACCCACAGCGCCATATTACGATGAACGCGAAATCGCATGGAGCCCCGATGGAAAATATATTGCCTGCACTTCCAAAAGGCTCAGGGGAATTGACGACGCAAGAAGCACAAATTCCGACATTTACCTGCATGAGCTGGCGACCGGAAAGGAAATCAATATCACTGAAGGCAACGGAGGATACGACAAAAACCCCGTATTCTCTCCCGACGGCTCCAGAATTGCCCTTCAAAGCATGGAAAGAAACGGCTATGAAGCCGATCTCGACCGTCTTCTTGTTTACGAAATCAGCAGCAGAACCCGCACCTGGATCTCAAAGGGATGGGAGTTTGATGTTGAAAATTTATCATGGGCCGATGACCAGAACATCTGGTTTACCTGCTCCCACCTCGGCACTTCACAGATATTCAGGATTAACCTGAATGCTAAAAATGTTGAAAAGGTCACTGAAGGTGTCCATAACATGGGACCGCTCAGCCTCAGGTCGGGCGTACTGGTTTCAGGAATTACTTCAATGTCGATGGCTCCGGAAATAGCTGCTGTTGACATGACATCGGGTGAGATAAGACAGATAACAGCCATCAACAGGAATATTTACGAGTCAGTCAGGATGGGGAAGGTGGAGGAAAAGTACATTATAACAAAGGACAACAAGGACCTCCAGATGTGGGTGGTCTTTCCTCCATCATTCGACCCTGCTAAAAAATACCCGGCACTGCTATTCTGCAACGGCGGACCCCAGTCGACACTCGATCAGTTCTGGTCGTACAGGTGGAACCTCCAGATGATGGCGGCAAAGGGATATATCGTTTTTGCACCTAACAGGCGAGGCGTTGCCGGATTCGGACAAGCCTGGAAGGAACAGATTTCAGGCGACTACGGAGGAGCAAATATGCAGGATTATCTCGACGCCACCGATGCAATGGCTGCAGAACCTTATGTCGACCGGGAAAAAATGGCTGCCGTGGGAGCCAGTTATGGCGGATTCTCGGTTTACTATCTTGCAGGTATCCACGGCGGACGCTTCAAGGCTTTCATATCCCATTGCGGCATGTTCAACTTTACAAGCTGGTACGGATCCACCGAGGAACTATGGTTCCCCAACAAGGATATTGAGGGTCCCTACTGGAACAATCCAAAAAGCTACCAGTACTCACCCCACCTCAGGGTTGAGGAATGGGATACACCTATTATGATAATTGTGGGCGCCAACGACTTCAGAATACCTTACACCCAAAGCCTTGAGGCATTCCAGGCTGCACAATTACTGGGGATTCCGAGCCGGCTGCTTTTCTTTGAGGATGAAACCCATTTCGTCCTCAAACCGCAAAACTCGGTTATATGGCAGAGGGAGTTCTTCGAGTGGCTGGAGACGTACCTTAATTAGGCACAGGCTTCGCAAGCCGTAGCTTCAGCGAAGGCTTGGCGAAGGGCGAAGGGCTCAGGGCTCAGGGCGCAGGGCTCAGGGCAGTGATCTGCGAAAATCTGCGCCTTTATCTGCGAAAATCTGCGAGAATTTTTTCTATTTTAAAATACTTATCACAAGTTCCACTTTATCTTCGATCGGCAGTTCACCGTCGATCCAGTGGATGACAACCCCTCGGCGTTCCATACCGCGGAACCAGGTCATCTGCCTCTTGGCGAACTGGTGTATGGCAATCTCCAGTGAGTTAATCATCTCATCGTATCCCATCTTTCCGGTAAGGAAAAGAGTTATATACTTATACTCAAGTCCGTACCAGATAAGTGTTTCGGGATCAATACCACGATCAAGCAGTTTCTGAACTTCCCCTACCATACCCTCTTCAAGCCTGGCTTTAAGTCGCGCGCTGATCCTTTGCCGCCTGGCCTCCCGGCTGTACAATACTCCAACCACCAGGGGATTGGTTACAGGGAACCCTGCAACCGTCTCACGGTGATCAGCAAGGTACTTTTCAATTTCAATAGCCCGGACAGCCCTTTTTTTTGTGTCAATATCGGTTATGTTATGTAGTTTCCTGTATGAAGAAAGGATCGATGTCAGCTCTTCCATGGTCTTGTCCTCAAGCGTCTTCCTGAGTACGGGATCGGGAGGCACCTCAGGGAGCCTGTAACCCGAAACCACAGAATCGATGTACATACCCGATCCTCCGCACACAACTGGAAAAATATTCCTTCTGCTCAAATCCTCTATAACCTTTGTGAAGTCGCGGTGATACTCGAAAAGGCTGTAACGGTAACCAGGATCCCTGATATCGATCAGGTGATACGGGACCTTAATCCCATCAACTACATAGTCGCTGTAATCCTTGCCTGTACCGATATCCATCTGCCTGTAAATCTGGCGTGAATCCGCGCTGATTATCTCGCCTCCAAGCCTGATTGCAAGCCTGGTCGCCAGGCCTGTCTTTCCCGACGCGGTGGGACCCGTCACCACAACCATGTCATATCCGGACGATCTGTTTTCTACTTCCATCATGCAGAATTCATCAGAACAAGCAAATTACCATAAATTTATTTAATTTTGGCCCACTAAACCAGTTCGCAGATGGATTTTAAATTTCCGGCTGACACCGTCAGGAACAATATCCTGAGCACCCTTAAGGAATGGGATGCAATTTATACCGGAAACAAGCCATACAGGCTGTTTTCGCGAAGTCGTTTCTTTCCCCTTGTGATACTTGCTTCAATATCAACTTTTCCCGGAGCATTCCTCTTCACAAACACCGAGCTGACGAACTTCCATTCGGTAATTGCCGGCCTGAGGTATTTCGCAGTTATTACAATCGTTGTATACGGAACTGCCGTGGGACTGAGATAACAAATGAGAACAAACGGATCCGATATTGTAATCAGAAATAAAAAGGCTTCTCACGATTATGAGTTCCTTGAAAAATTCATTGCAGGAATAAAGCTCACGGGTACTGAGATAAAATCAATAAGGGCCGGCAAGGCAGCACTTACTGATTCCTTCTGCCAGTTCACAAACGGTGAGCTTTACCTGAAAGGAATGCATATTGCCGAATACTGGTGGGGAAACCTTAATAACCACGATCCGCTGAGAGAGAGGAAACTTCTTCTGAAGAACAGGGAACTGAGGAAGATGGAAAGGAAGGTAAAGGAATCAGGACTTACAATAATAGCAATTAAGGTTTTCATCAACGAAAGAGGGCTGGCAAAAGCCGAGATCGCCATCGCCAAAGGCAAAAAAGAATATGACAAGCGCGAAACCCTGAAACGGCGCGATGCCGACAGAGAGATTGACAGAGCGAGAAAAAAATAGCTAGAAGTTCGGGCTCAGCAGGTATCTCGAGTAGAACTTTGAAATATACTCCACTGCCTCGTCAGATGTATCAACCAGTGTGAAAATATCAAGGTCCTCAGGAGATATATTCCGTTCCTCGGCAAGCATCACGTCTTTTATCCAGTTTATCAATCCGGCCCAGTACTTAATCCCTACCAGGACGATCGGAAACTTCCCTATCTTTCTTGTCTGTATCAGGGTGATTGCCTCAAACAACTCATCAAAGGTACCGAAACCTCCGGGCAGCACGATGAATCCCTGCGCATACTTCATGAACATCACCTTCCGTACAAAGAAATGGTCGAAAGTGATAAGCTTGTCGGAATCGATAAAGGCGTTGGCGCTTTGTTCAAAGGGAAGGTCGATGTTTATTCCGACCGACTTTCCTTTACCCTTTCTTGCTCCCTTGTTTGCGGCTTCCATTATCCCGGGACCTCCACCTGTTATTACTCCATATCCGTTCTGAACAAGTTTGTATGCTATATCTTCAGCCAGCTTGTAGTATTTGTCATTATAATGAGTCCTGGCGGATCCGAATATTGAAACGCACGGACCTATCCTTGCCAGCTTCTCAAATCCTTCAACCAGTTCCGAGA
>JBAQCK010000183.1:0-35853 GCA_049294075.1 Bacteroidales bacterium
AGAGTATTCAATGATTTCTGTGTTGCCGGGATAGAGCCTAATATGGAAAGAATTGAAGAAAATCTTAAAAATTCATTAATGCTGGTCACGGCATTAAACAATCATATAGGTTACGAAAATGCTGCAAAAATTGCCAATGAAGCCTTGACAAATAATTTGACCCTGAAGGAAGCAGCATTAAAACTACGACTTCTGACAGAAGAACAGTTTGAGGAATGGGTTGTTCCTGCAGAAATGATCCACCCCATGAAGAGAACTAAATAAAAAAATGAAATATGTTGCTCAATTATACCGCTACATATACCGATCATTATCAGCTGACCATGGCGCAGGTATATTTTCTTAAGGGTCAAAAAGGAAACAGAGCGGTGTTCGACTATTTCTTTCGCAAACTGCCTTTCGAAGGTGGTTATGCGATATTTGCAGGTCTGGATGATTTACTAAACACACTTCAGGAGTTGAGATTTGATAAAAAAGATCTGGACTTTCTGAAGGAAAAGGGATTCCACTCTGAATTTATCCGATTCCTTGGTAAATTCAGATTTACGGGGAATATCTATTCTTGTCGTGAAGGAGATATTATATTCCCGGTCCGGCCAGTAATACAGGTCGAAGCAAACATTATCGAAGCCCAGATCATCGAAACGATCCTCCTTAACATTCTCAATTTTCAGACTCTTATTGCAACAAAAGCCAGCCGTATAAGACAAGCTGCCGGAGAGAGTAAGCTAATTGATTTTGGATTGCGAAGGGCACAGGGTGTCGGAGGATACTATGCCAGCAGAGCAGCCTTTATCGGTGGATTTGATGCTACCAGTAACGTTCTTGCAGGTCGCGATTATGGAATTCCTGTTTCAGGCACCATGGCGCATTCATTTATTGAAAGCTATGATGATGAGCTGACTGCATTTATCCATTTCGCTGATGTGCAACCTGATGACTGTGTGTTGCTGGTGGATACTTACAACACATTAAAAAGCGGACTGCCAAATGCTATCACAACAGCAAAAAAAATGGAAGAGAACGGACATCGGCTGAGTGGCATCCGCCTCGATAGCGGAGACCTGGCATATCTGGCAAAAAAGAGCCGTGAAATGCTTGACAAAGCCGGACTGAACTATGTCAAAATTGCTGTTTCAAACCAGTTGGATGAGCATATCATTAAAAGTCTTCTGGAACAGCAAGCTCCGATTGACGTATTCGGAGTAGGTACAAACCTCGTAACCGGTTATCCTGATGCCGCTCTGGATGGAGTATATAAACTGGCCTTTTCAAATGGTAACCCGCGGATCAAGTTGTCGGAAAACTTAAGTAAAATTACCTTGCCTCACAGAAAACAGGTCTTCAGAATACTTGACAGCGACAATAATTTTACCGGAGCCGATGCTGTCACCCTCATTCAGGAACAAGATCCGGAGATAATGTATCATCCTTATTATCCTCTTAATTCGCTTTCCCTGCAGAATAAGAATAAAGAACCTCTTCTACATAAAATAATGGAAAACGGCACTCGATTGCAGGAGCCTCTCCCGTTACCGGAAATAGCTCACTACAGCAAGGAACGATTAAAACGGCTGCCGGAGGAATATAAACGGTTCAATTTCCCCCATGTATACAAAGTGGGACTCAGTACCAATCTCCGCAATGAAAGGGACAAACTGATTGAAGCTTATAAAAAGATCAAATGAAATCACTTATTATCCTTGATGTTCAGAATGATTTTACGCCCGGCGGCTCTCTGGAAGTCCCGGATGGAGATCTCGTTGTCCCGGTCATTAACATGATGCATGATTATTTTGACCTGGTAGTCGCCACCCAGGACTGGCATCCACATAACCATGTAAGTTTTGTTTCAAACCATCCGGATGAACGACCTTTTAATAAAATAGAGGTTGACGGGATTGACCAGGTGCTCTGGCCTGACCATTGCGTACAGGGCACTATGGGTGCCATGTTCCATCCCCATCTTGAAACAGACAGGTTTTCAGCTATTTTTCGTAAGGGGATGAATCCTTATGTCGACAGTTACAGCGGATTTTATGACAACAGACATCAGGTCAGCACAGGTCTGGCAGGCTACCTGAAAGATAAAGGAGCCACTGAATTGTATTTTTGTGGTCTGGCCGGTGATATTTGTGTTTATCACACAATAATTGATGCAATTAAGGAAGGCTTTTCATCAACATTGATAGAGGATGCTTCACGCCCACTGAATCAGCAGACCTTTGCATTCTTAAAAAAAGAACTTGTAAACAAGGGAGTACGGATTATCAATAGTGACGAAATCATTACCATTTAGAAAATCATGCCCATCTGTCGGGGTGATTAAAGGAACTCTTTTTATAAAATTGTAGTTCTTTATTCGGAATATTTACTTACTTCTACCGGACAGCTTTCTGCAGCTTCCTTTATTTTTCCCTCATAATCGGAATAATTTAGGGTTTGGTGAATAAGTCGGTTCCTTGGTCTGAGATGGTCAATTTATTCCTGTGAGAGATGGACCGGGTCACCGTTCTTTGCACACAGGGGTCCTGATCAGTCTCATAATCTTATAGATCAATCGATACTGGCCTGGTTAATTTTCCAGGCGACAAACTCTTTTATGCCTCGTTTGAAATCAACACCGGGATTGTAATTCAGATCCTTCCCGGCTTTGGCTATGTCGGCATATGTCCTTTTCACGTCTCCCGGCTGCGGGGGCAAATACTCCCTGATTGCTTTTTTACCCAGGGCATCTTCAATGGTTTCAATCATTCGGGTCAGTGAGATTGTCTCGGATCCTCCCAGATTGTAAATGCCAAACCCTTCCAGGCGGCTTATTGAATTATAAATACCGTTAACAATGTCGGCTATGAAGGTATAATCTCTGGATGTGCTGCCGTCGCCAAAAATCTGTATGGGTTTGTTTTCGAGGATCCTGCTGGTAAACTTATGTATTGCAAGGTCAGGTCTTTGCCTGGGACCGTAAACAGTAAAAAAACGAAGACAAAAAATATCAAAGCCATATAAACTGTGATATGTATAGCACAGCAGTTCACACGCTCTTTTTGACGAAGCATAGGGAGATATCTGATTGTCAACCGGATCTGACTCTGCAAATGGAATCTTTGAATTATTTCCGTATACGGAGGAGCTGGATGCGAACAATAACCTATTAACCTTAAACCTTCTCATGGTTTCCAAGACAGTCAATGTCCCCATGACATTAACATCATAATAATTCATGGGATTCTCAACCGACGGAATCACTCCGGGCATAGCTGCAAGATGAATCACCAGGTCCGGTTGGCTTTTTTCGAATACCATAGCCAGTTCACCGGCACTCCTGATATCAGCCCTGACCAGGCTAAATCGCTGATGATCAATGATAGAAGAGATGTTTCTCTTTTTAATCTCCGGATCGTAAAAATCATTGAAACTGTCAACACAAACCACGTGATGATCAGCCTTCAGCAGGTACTCACAGAGATGAGAACCAATGAACCCGGCTCCGCCGGTGACAAGGATACAGTCTGGTTTTTTCAAGGAAGTACAATTATTAGCATTCATTATTCCCAAAACTATAGATCATATATTGACTGACCGTTCAAATGACTGCAGGCCTGGCGTTTCCAGGTAACCCGATTAATGATTTTTCTCACTCTTTCTTCTCTCCATTGCAGGAATTGCACCAAAGATTGAGGCTATTAAAGTGATCAGATAGAAGGTAATGCTTATTGCAACAGCAATTTCCCTGTCAAGAAGCAGGTGAGTGGAAAATGATAAAAAGACCAGTTCGCGGATGCCTATTCCGCCGACTGATATCGGCAGCATTGCAGCAAGTGATGAAACCAGGAATATAAAGAGGTAAGACGGCTGACCGGTATTAATGTTAAAAGCCCTCAGTATTAAAATGACAGTAAGTATCTGGAAGATCTGAACCAGAAACGACCAGCCAAGAAGCTTGCCGGCAATCCTTTTCAGGCGAGGCATAAAAACCAGTATTATAACGATAAAACCAATAATTGAAAGAGGAACTCCTGCGAACGTTACCCATCCATACTGATCGTAAAGTGTGGTAAACGGGATGAACAGCAGCGCCAGGGCAATCAGGGCGGCGACGCCTCCAATCCTGTCCATTAAAACCGATCCGGCACTTATCTTAAGTCCATTACTATGCATGCTGTTGATTACAACCGTTTTGTAAACGTCCCCGCCGATCCCGCCCGGCAGGAACAGATTATAGAACATCCCGGCCCAGTATAACTTAAGATTATCCCACATCGAAACGGGAATTCCATAGCGATTAAGGATCAGGAGAGTCCGGAATGATGCCAATATCTTCGATATAATAAAGAGGACCAGGGCAAAACCTAAAAAAACAATATGGGATGATTTTATGATTCCGGCAATATCGGCAAGGCTTATTTTACTTAATACATAAATAACTGCAATGGAAGAAAGGATAATCTTCAGTACCAGGATCAGCCTCTCTTTTATTTTTTTATTCACCACGTGAGACTCTCTTTATTTTGTATGGCTTTATTGCGTTTGTCTCGTAATCATTTCGAATCATTGCATCAAGGATAAGACCAGTTGAAATTACCTGGAATCCGATAAACATGAATAAAACGCCAAGGATCAGGATCGGCCTGCCCCAGATATCCAGTCCGAGTATCTTCTGAACAAGCAGCCACAGAAGAATTACTGATCCCGCCACTAACGTGATAAACCCTATTTTGCCGAACAGGTACATCGGTTTTTGCCCGTATTTTTTTAAGAAGCTCATAAGAATAAGATCGCTCACAACTTTCAGAGTGCGGCTCAAACCATACTTTGATTTACTGTGAATCCTCGGATAGTGATTTACTTTGACCTGTTCAATGGCAGCTCCCTCCATCGCCGCCAGTGCTACAAGGAAACGGTGCCTTTCGCCATATAACGGAATCTCTTTCAGTACTGCGGATTTAAATATCTTAATCCCGCATCCGTTATCAATGATCTTTGTTTGAGTAATCTTACGCACAATAAAATTGGCGACATATGACGGTATTTTTCTCATGAAGAAATCATCATGCCTGTCAACCCTTATGCCGGTAACAATATCACAGTCCCTTTCCTTCAGCAGTCGGAGCATCATCGGCAGGTCAGCCGGATCATTCTGGAGGTCGCCATCAAGAGTGGCAATGTACCTTCCTTTTGCCTGATCTATGCCTGCCTGCAAAGCTGCCGACTGCCCGAAATTTTTCCTTAGTTCCACAAGAAAAATATTCTGAGTGATGTTTTTCCGGATAGCATCAGCCGTCATGTCAGTCGATCCGTCATCGACGAATATGACTTCATACTCCGTTCCGCATCCGGACAACGACCTGCTGATCTTTTCAATCAACGGATCAACATTTTTTTCCTCGTTGCAAACAGCAACAATGACAGACAGTTCCACCATGATTACCGTATTTTCAGTAAATAGATTTTCTGCAATTCCCCTTCCCTGGTTTTTGGATTAAGAAATCTGACTGAGATATTTGTCAGTTTCTTGTAGGGGAAAATATATTGTTCAGTAATAATTGCTTCATCAAAGGCCCTGATATCATTTAAACCCGCTTCACTGGTAATAAACCAGGATGATTTCTCCGACAGAACCTTTTCAAGTTCTTCCTTATCATGAACCATCAATGATACATTCCTGGGGTAAAAATACGTCTCAAACTGCCCGTAGTCGTAAGTGTAAAGCACGGAATTGTCATCAGCAATCCTGTTATAGTGGTAAGACGCCTGGATTGGCCCGTGATATTTCAGGGCAGATGGCATATAATTGGTATTGGCAACGAAGCTTACTGCCAGGATACTGATTAAAAGAGGAATAATCAGTTTCTGAATTTTCGTTTTTAGCTTCAGGATGCTATATACCAGAAGAAATAGCAGAATTATTATAGGAATCCATATAAGAAGACTCCGTGTCGGGAAGAAATAAACAGGCATAATTATTACAAGCGGCCACAGCAGGGAAATCTGAATGTTCCGTAAAATGAGCATCCATTTGTATGTTTTTGGATACTGTTCGGTAAAAGCTAACTCATTTATGAACCGGCCTGTAATAATGGCAATAAATGGTATTGCCGGTAAAAGATAATGCGGAGACTGCTGGCTCGACACACAGATAATCAGTCCGAGAATTATGACAACAGAGTAGAGATAAACGGATTTGTAATTACTCACAGAAAATCCTTTCTTCAGCCAGAAGCGGAAATCTTTGACAAAGGCAGTGTAAGCGTAGACTGACCAGGGCAATATGATATATATCAGGGTGTGAAAGAAAAATGAATAGTCGTGTCTTCCTCCGCTATAATCTCCCCGCATCCTGTTGACAACGTTTGACCAGAAGTAAAATTTAAAACCGTCTGTCCCAAACTGATCCCATAACCCTTTAAAGGTTGGGTAGAGAACTAACAGTAAAATGGGCAGACCGGCCAGCCACTTCGGTGAAAACAATGTGCGAAAATCCCTTTTCATTATCAGGTATCCGCCGACGGATATTACAGGGACGGCCAATCCGATAACGCCTTTTGACATCATTGCGAGTCCGGCGCCGAGGAAGCCCAGAATAAAATTCACCGTTTTTCTCTTATCGAGGTATTCGGCGAACTGCCATATGCTGAAAACTATATTTGTTGTGAGCAGCATATCGGTGTGAACATCCATATTGAACAGGAAAAAGGCCTCACAGCTCATGTATAATATGGCCGAAATGACTCCCGTCCGTTTATCATATATCAGTTGCCCCAGACGATAGGTAGAGTAAATACCAAGAAATGAATAAATAAGATTCGGCAGTTTAAAGGAAAATATTGATACACCAAGAATTTTAAAAAAAAGTGCTCCAAGCCAGAATAGCAGCGGAGGCTTCTGATTATACGGTTCTCCATGTATTTTCAGATGAATAAAATCTCCGCTCTCGTAGATTTCGCGGCTTACAGCGGCATATTTGGCTGAATCAACGGTGGTTTCAGGGAACAAGCCGGAGACATAAACAAAAAGAGTAAAAATGACC
Organism: Bacteroidales bacterium; assembly: GCA_049294075.1. Lineage (GTDB taxonomy): Bacteria > Bacteroidota > Bacteroidia > Bacteroidales > VadinHA17 > LD21. The sequence continues at coordinate 7,031 of JBAQCK010000183.1, forward strand.
AGACTTACGCAGATATAAAACGAACCGTTTAATTTTCTTTTTAGAATGTCCACATGTTATAATGTTAAAATTAAGGGTATTGCGCCACAAAAGTAACAAAACAGGAAGTCTTTTGCAAGTTTTTCTTTCGGTGCAGCACCCCTGATTTATCAAGAAACACGATCTTCCGGGTTGAAGTTATGGGAGTGGTATCAGTCAGGCAGCGGGAAATCATGATCAACATTCAGAAGTGATCCCTGTCCCGAAACTGCAAAAACGGCTGTCGGCGGTCATAACAACAATCTATTCTGCCATGAAACTACCATTTCATCGCAATCATTGAAGTCGCAGATGTTGTTTGCCTTCCTGAACTGTACTCGTTTTTGTGCAATTGTCAGACACTTTATATAACTATCAATATTCTCAACTCTGGCAGGATTTTTAACGATCAGTGGTATTACACCGATCTTCTGTTCCTCCGTCTCTTTCAGATTCGCTTCACATCCAAAGTACATTGCCCTCTCAATCTCCGGAGGATCACCATCTGCGGGAAGCTTATCAACCGTTGTTTCAGGTAAAGATGTGTGATCTACAGCATTAAAGGGTTTAATTTTCATTTGCGTCAATTTTAACCATCAAATATCCGGAAAACTATGAAGTCAGTCAATTTTCTCCATATCTGACAGGTCTTCCTCCTCTTCAGGGATTACCCAGAAAGCCGGGTTATAATGCGTGTTATGCATAGGGTAGGTGCGCATTGAAATATAATCAACCGCCCTGATGAGTTCGTTAAGGTCCTTTATATGGTAATCGCTTCCGCCGCTACCCCATGAGGCATAATTGTCAGAACTGGTTATCCAAAGAGTCGGGGGTAATTTGCCTTTCTTCTTCAGGTTCTGCAGATGATTTACCCATTTCAGGATGATTGCTGGTTCTACATAATTGTCCCATGCCCATTGCACCATGGTTTCGTTACCCACTGCAATTATTTTTACAACATCGGGGTATTGACTGGTCAGCTCAACAGCCCGGTTAATTTCTGTTTCATCCCTGGTACTCTCTTCATTTCTGATCCGGTCAGGGAGGGCAGTCCGGGCATTTTTGCAGTCCATCCGGGCGCCAAGCATCACAAACATCTCAAATCCCGGGTCTTCCTTCTTCATCTGCCTTATGGCCTCAGGCAGGTTGGCCGATTCATCGAAATGAACGTGATAGGTTCTGACAATCTTAATCCCCATGGCCGACAGTATTTTCATGTCTTCCTTCAGCTGTTGAATCGCGGGTTGAATATCCCTTGTGTTTTTGCGATACCCTCCGTAGGATATGGCCTGGTAGTCCTGTGCGCCCGGTAATTCGGCTGCAGCTTTAGCAATGGCGGCCGGCCTTTGGTTGCATGACAGACCCACCATGGCAGCCATGGCGAAAATCAGGACTGGAAGAAACTTTCTTATAATGCTGATGGAATTATCACTTCAAATTGTTGCACAGGCATCTTAACCATGTAGCATTCATTGAATGCGCAGGTGATTTTATCATTTTTGAATATGAGCACAAAACCCCTTTTCAGTTTACTTCTGATTCTTCCCTCCTCTTTTCCAGTTCTTCCTGCATCAGGAGGCAGGTCTAATGGTCAATGGAGTAGAAATAAAGCAGAATGGCGCATGACATATAAAGAACCCCGGGAAATATAACAGAATGAAAAACAGGCCTGAAAGCAATGAACTGGCAATAAATACATTTCGTTTCCCAAATCTTTTTGCATGCGGCTTTGAGAATGGGATACCAGAAATCAGCGCAATGGTACCGATTACATTAAACAACTGGACGTTCTGTTCCTGGCCTATGTAATATTTGAAGTAACAGGCAATGGAAAGATTCTGCAGGGCAAACATGATAAAAGAAACAATGCCCACAAAGAAAAGTATTACCCAGGGACGGTTCCTGAAGAGGTTTTTGATATCATGTTTAAGGTTGTGCTGTTGCCGGGCAGGAGGTTTAACCCTTTCCCTGGTTGTACGGAAGGTGATCATGAAAAGCACGAAACTGATTGCCGCAAACAGCAGCAGGGTATACTGATAGCCTTTGGCGTTGTCGCCCTTTCCGAACCAGCTTTCGAGGTAAGGGGCGGTACCAGTGACAATAAACTGCCCGGCGAAGGCAAATATGAAACGGCATGAATTCAATCCGGCTCTTCCGAATGAGTCGGAAGTCATTACGGCGACCAGCGAAGAATAGGGAAGGTTGATGGCAGTAAAAACGGTCATCAGCAAGAGATATGTGGTTCCCGCATAAATGACTTTTCCTGTGGGACCAATATCGGGTGCGGAAAAGGTAAGTACTGCCAGTATGCTGTACGGAAGTGCCATCCACAGCAGGTAGGGACGGAATTTACTTCATCGTTTGTTGGTCCTGTCGGCAATAATGCCTAAATCGGATCGCTGACCATGTCCCGGAAGCTGGCGATCAGTATGATGGTTCCGGCGGCAGCCGCGGATATTCCGAAGGTGTCAGTTCAGAAGATCAGGATCCGGAAACCCATCATGTCCCATACAAAGTGCGAATCTGTATCACCAAGGCCATATCCGATCTTTTCCTTTACGGATAATTTTGTCGTGTTTGTACTCATAAGGCCGTAAGAGTTGTCTGCTTTTTGGTGAGGATGGTCTGAATGGGGAAAAACTCAAAACAAACCCGGATATTTTTTTCAGTCTTTCAAGTGAATTATTTTCTTTTTTTACCGGAATCCTTCTTTTATCTGTTTACTGCCGCGCAGGGTTTTGAGCCCGGTCATGATACCGGTAACAGGGCGGGTTTTCCGGTTTTCTCAAGCTTGTTACTGAACTATTGAAAGAATGGCGGGTTCTAATTAGAGCTATCTTTGTGAACATATTACGATTCCTTTACGGATATGATAAATTCAGAACAAAAGCTCTATAACAAGGCCTTCCATTTAAGCCTGTTTACCATCTTCTACAACATTCTTGAAGGGGTTGTTTCAATGTTTCTGGGTTATGAAAATGAAACACTCAGCCTGTTCGGTTTTGGGGCCGACAGTTTTATCGAGGTAATGTCTGGCATTGGCATTGCAGTAATGATAATGCGCATCAGGCAAAATCCCGGCAGTTCCAGGAGCAGATTTGAAGTCAGGGCACTGAAAATTACAGGGACAGCATTTTTCCTGCTTTCAGTTGGTTTAATTGCAGGTATAGTTATTAATATCATAACCCGTAACAAACCTGAAACCACACTGTGGGGAATAATAATATCCATAGTTTCAATTGCAGTAATGTTATGGTTAATGAAAGCCAAAAAGAATGTCGGGAAAAAGCTGGGGTCAGATCCGATAATTGCCGATGCAAACTGCACAAAGGTATGTGTTTACATGTCCGTGGTACTGCTTGTTGCAAGCCTCGTATATGAACTCACCGGATTCGCTTATGCAGACTCAATAGGAGCTGCGGGACTGGCCTATTTTTCCATAACAGAGGGAATTGAAGCCTTTGAAAAGGCAAAGGGTAAGGAATGTGAATGCTGATGGACTTATGAAAATGAATTGTTAAATTCACATGGAATATTGGAACGCGATCGTGGCGAAAGGAGAAAACATGACAAGAAGAAAATTTTCACAGGCTGTCAGGGGTCAGCACGCTGTTGACGGAGCGGGAGTCCGTTTGCGCAGGGTCCTGGGATACAGAACAATCAGGAATTTTGACCCGTTTCTAATGCTCGACGGTTTTGATTCCAGAGATCCCGCTGATTATATCAGGGGATTTCCCTGGCATCCTCACCGTGGAATTGAGACAGTCACATACCTGCTTAAGGGCGACATTGAACATGAAGACAGCCTGGGTAACAAAGGTGTGATAGGAGATCTTCAATGCCAGTGGATGACAGCCGGATCAGGCATAATTCACCAGGAGATGCCAAGGGCTGCAGAAAGGATGCTTGGTTGCCAGCTCTGGGTCAACCTCCCGAAAAAGGATAAGATGACCCAGCCGGCCTACCGTGATATCAGGCAACAGGATGTTGCAGTGGTCAGCGGGGAGAACGCAACTGTAAGAGTATTGTCGGGAAACTACAAAGACAAAAAGGGAGCAGTCAGGGGTGAATATGTCAAAGTCCAGTACCTCGATGTTGACCTGAAACCCGACAGTGTCTGGAGCTACAGTGAAACATCAAATGAACAGACTCTGTTCCTCTATCTTATTGACGGAACCCTCGCTGCCGATGAAGCGCTGGCAAATTTTGAAGAAAAGGCCTGTGCATTGCTGATGACCGCCTCATCATCTGACAGCTCTGAGTTTGATGAGGTAAGGGTCAAGGCCGGACCCGGGGGAGCCAGGTTTTTACTGATTGCCGCCAGGCCGTTGCAGGAACCCGTAGCCTGGGGCGGACCCATAGTCATGAACACCCAGGAGGAACTGAACCTGGCTTTCAGCGAACTTGAAAGCAGAACCTTCATCAAACACGACAGGCCGCAGGAGTTTTGAATAACCCCGTACGACAGGGAGCCCTGATCTGAAAAACCTTTGTTGTACTTTGGGACACTCCCGCAATGCCCTGCCGGCAGGAATGCTAACTTTGAGCTATGAAGTACCTCTTCCTGATAGCGGCATTCAATGCATTCTCCTTCACCGCCCTGATGTTTCAGAAAAAACCCAGGGCGCTGCATGACAACATCCTTATCATCTGGCTTATCTACCTGGGACTGTTCATAGGGGTATATGCCTTCTATTCGCATGAAATCTTCACCCGCTTCCATCTCCTCTCTGCCACCCTGATCTCCCTCCTGATGCTCCACGGGCCCTTCCTGTACACTTATGTCCTGGCCCTGGTGACAGACAGGAGCAGACTCACATCAAAGGCATTCGTGCACCTCGTTCCGTTCGTCCTGTTCAATATTTATGTACTGGCTTCCTCATTCAATCATGAATTATCAGAGAGACTTAACCTCGAAAAGGCCTTCCCCGGGAGCAACACTCCGCTGCTCTTCTCCATTTTTCTTGTGATGACAGCCCTGTCGGGAACAGTTTATTTCCTGTTGACACTCAGGCTTTTCAGGAGACTCGACCTGAATATCTTCAATAATTTCTCTAACTCCGCTGGTGTGGATCCTTTATGGATCAGGAGGCTGGTGATTGTCTTCGGGATAGTCTGGACAGCCCTGATAACGGTTACCGTGATACATCACATTCTCGGCATGTTCTCAATGGTATTCTGCACTGACGGCCTTTTCCTGTCGCTGTCAGTGTTTGTCATAACAGTCGGCTGGTTCGGTCTTAAACAGAAGGTTGTATTTTCATCCGAAAATTTTGTCGTGACCGCCGGGGCATCCGTTGACCAGCCCAGGTACTCCGGCTCAAGGCTCTCAGCCCGGGATGCACAGGACTATGCCGACCAGGTCTCCGGATACATTACCGCGCAAAGACCGTATCTCAATCCGGATCTCTCACTTCCCCAGCTTGCGGACGACCTGAATATACCCGTACATTATCTTTCACAGGTTATAAACGAGCAGTTTGGCCTCAATTTTCATGATTTCATTAACGGCTACCGTGTGGAAGCATTCAAGAAGAAGGTCTCCTCGCCCGGATCCGAAAGTTTCTCTCTTCTTGGGATTGCATTCGAATGCGGTTTCAACTCAAAATCTGCATTCAACAGGGTCTTCAAACAGTTCACGGGGATGACTCCATCGCAGTACAAAAGAACCACCGGCTGACTCTTTTTCATTTAACCTGTTGCTGATACCGATAAGTCCTGTCTTATAAAAAGAGGCCTTCGCGCTGGCAATGAGTGTCAGAGGCCCTGGGCCCGGGGCAAAGACCGTCGCCGACAGGTATCTCTTTGACACACTTGTCAGGCTTCACAGGAACGGTGAGGGGGTCGGATTTGAAGGCGTCAAGCCGGCAGGAACACCTGTCGATGCCAGGGTTCCCGCGGCAGACAGGTCAATTGAAACGGGTAACCTGTATCCACTTGCGAACCTGGTGCCGGCAGAGAGGAAGCATGAGTTGCATGTACGTTTTGAAAGGGTTATGGCCCTGAAGAATTTTAATGTTGATGATGTGGTTGCCGGGAGGAATTACGTGATGGCCTATGTCAGCTTCTTCAAATTTGCCGAAGGAGAGGATGATGCCCATCATGCAGGTCACGCAGGGGCAGAGCCGGTTGTCAGCCACCAGCACTGATCAATTGAGGTTAAATAATCGATCCGGCCGGACTCATGGTTCAGAATCCGCGCCGGATTGTTTTATTGTTTCAGTGCCGGCCTCCGGGCGGAGAAAACGCAACTACTGTTTTGCGGTAATCTCTTCAAGCGCAACCGGGCTGTTTGCAATATTGACAACTGAAATAAACAGCAGCCGGGCCAGATCTTCCATTATTTCAGGCTTGATGATATCAAGGTTATCCATCGGCACGTGGTAGTTATTGACCGACCCATATGTTGAGAAGCTTATTGACGGCACTCCTGCACTCAGAAACCTGGCAGCGTCGAGACGTGGTCTTCCAAGGTTCGCAAAGCGATTTGCCGAAAGAGTCCTGTGGATATACTTATTGTTCGCCTCTCCAATGAATGACCACAGCCCCGGATAGTTCAGCCCGGCTGCTGCCATGATGGAGTGTCCGATACCTACACCGTCCATATTCAGTAAAACACTCCTCTTCAAAGGTATCAACGGATTTTCAAGATATGCCTTTGCCCCCAGAATCCCCTGTTCCTCTGCGCCGAAGGAGAGAAAAACAACAGTTCTCTTCAAGGGGATTTTATTTCCGGCCAGTGCTTTGGCGACGCTCATCATCACTGCAACTGCCGATGCGTTGTCATTGGCTCCCGGGATTATGTCGTAACACCTGCCAAGATGATCAAGGTGAGCACCGATAATTACTGCCTCACGGCCAAGCTCCGGATCAGAACCAGGCAACACCCCTATGACATTGCTTCCCCTGCCATCGGGAAAATGCCGGGTGGACATCTTAACGGTGACCACCTTTTTCGTATTGAATGAACGGGGCTTCAGCTCGGCCTTTATCTCGCCGACAACTGTTCTGTGGTCCAGACCGGTGCCTGCAAAGATGTCCCTGACAACCGTATCACCAACATGCACATAGATGAAATCTTCAATATAAGCATTGTTCGGATTGGCAATAGGACCGTAATTATAGATCATGCCAATTGCTCCGTGCCTGGCGGCATTTGCCAGCTTGCTCTGATGAAATGAGTGTTCATACCATGGATTGAACTTCTCCGGGCCGTCTGCCGGACTGACCGGAGCCTCGCTCTCGATTAAGATTATTTTGCCCTTAACATCAACCCTGGCATAATCATCGTAACCCAGCTCAGGCGCCGTGATGCCATACCCGGCATACACAACCTCACCGGTCACGGAACCGTTTCCGGAGGTGGACCCGGGCATATATTCGCTTATGTACCTGTAATGTTTCTGAAGCCCGCTTCCGTCCTTCAGCGGCATATGCAGCGTGAGACCGCAATCGGGATATACCAGTGTATACGGGATATCAAACCACTGGAACCAGCTGCCGTCATCACCCCCTGGGGTCAGCCCCCACTCTTTGAACTCCCCGGCAAGCCATTCGGCACACATCTGGTAGCCGGGAGTCCCCGTAAGTCTTCCTTCATACTTTTCGTCACACTGCTCGATTACGTACTTAAGCAAATCGTGACTTGATATTGAATGCATTGCATTCAGGAGGGTTCGTTCATCAGTCTCCTGGGCACCGGCTGAAGAGACCAGGAGCCATATAGGCAGAAGAAAAAGGGCTTTTTTCATAAGGCTGTTCATGACTTGAAGAATTGTAAGTATTCAGGCGAATATATGGATATTTATCTTCAGATCAGGTAACCTGTCCCGGCTGATTCACGCAATCCCTGACAGCGGGTGCCATGAAGTGGTACCGTCATTTATACATCACCAAAATCACTATTGTCTGGCTGTCTCGTTGTATTTCATATATTTAGGATGCAAGTGTTGTTGCTCTGGATTTGTTTAACCCCTAAACTCCTGATAATTAAAACAAGGACACTATGGATCACTGATATTTGATTACTTCTACGGGGCAGCATTCTGCTGCCTCTTTTATTTGAGACTCATAGTCGGCAAAGTTGACTCCTTCGATAACCCCGGATTGACCGGTCACTATGAAAACTCCAGGGCATATTCCCTCATATTAACTGCATGCTATGCAACCCTCCTCAATCCAGAACTTTGTAATGCTCATGACTCCTTTTTTTAAAATGTTAATCAAATATTCAACTTAACTCTTTTCCATGTGATATGGTTCAATGGATCATCAGGCTTTTTTGTATTTTTAGAAACACTAATATAATACAATTATGACCCGGTTTAGACTTGCATTTGCATTACTGATGCTGACACTGGCCCTTCCCTTACAGTCGGTTCATGCCCAGGGCAGGTTTGAAATCAGCACCGGGGCGGGATTGTTTGACGGTATTTTCCTCAAGGCAAAATACGGACGGACTGTGCAGGTGGGACTAAGCCAGGATCTGATCAGTCAGCTGCATACAACCGGCATCGAGATCTATTACCGGCTGCCTCGAAGATCAGCCCCTGGGATGCCCGGGCCGTTTTATTTAATGTGTGGCTTCAGCACTACCCTTTTCGGGGAAGGTTATGACGCCTTCGGGCAGAGCTTTATCTATCCCAGGACAGGACGGTCTTTTCTCATTCCTGGGAGAAGCAGCAGGTTCGGACTGAATGCCGACCTCGGCATTGCCATTCAGAGGCACACAAACCCTCCTGAAGGATACATCACTGAGATCGTCCCCATCCCGGGAAGCCAGGGATTTTTCCACAGGTTCTGAAAGACGACAAGAAAAATGCATTTTACATAAACTCATTCATAACAATACCATCCATGTCAATTCTCCTCTCTCCATTGACCATCAGGAACATCACCCTCAAGAACCGTATCGTCATGTCTCCCATGTGCCAGTATTCGGCAAAGGACGGATTCGCCAACGACTGGCACATGGTCCACCTGGGCAGCAGGGCTGCGGGAGGCGCCGGACTGATCATCGCTGAGGCCACCGCCGTTGTACCTGAAGGAAGGATAACTCCCGGCGATCTTGGTTTATGGAGCGATGAGCATGTCACAGCGCTGCGGAGAATCACCGGTTTCATTCACGGACAGGGTTCCGTGGCGGGGATCCAGCTGGCTCATGCCGGAAGAAAAGCCTCATGCGCAGTGCCACGGGAGGGAGGGAAGCAGCTCGACCTGAAAAACGGAGGATGGGAGACGGTAGCGCCCTCAGCCATCCCTTTCAGACCCGGAGAGAGAGTACCCGGAAAGGCTGACGAAATATGCATTGAAAGGATCATAACAGGGTTCCGGGAGGCAGCCAGGCGAGCCCTGAAGGCGGGCTTCAGGGTCGTGGAGATCCACAGCGCCCACGGGTACCTTCTGCATGAGTTCCTCTCTCCTCTCAGCAACCAGCGCACTGACGAATACGGCGGTTCATTTGAAAACCGTACCAGGCTTCTGCTGCAGGTGACAGAGTCCGTCAGGTCGGTCTGGCCCGAAGAAAATCCCCTTTTCGTACGTATATCTTCCACCGACTGGAGAGAGGGAGGCTGGAACCTGGAGGAGAGCATCGGGCTTGCCTACCTGCTTAAGAACGCGGGTGCGGACCTGATTGACTGCTCCTCGGGGGGCAACATCCATGATGCGAAGATTCCGGATGCGCCCGGGTACCAGGTGCCATTTGCAGGAGCAATGAGAAAAACCGGAATAATGACCGGTGCCGTAGGTCTCATCACATCAGCCTCACAGGCGGAGGAGATACTCCGGGAAGAAAAAGCAGACCTCATACTTATGGGCCGCGAGCTTCTTCGCAACCCCTATCTCCCTTTGCATGCCGCAAAAGAACTCGGTGATGATATTCAATGGCCCCCGCAGTACCTCAGAGCCAGATAACTGGTATTAAATATCAATCAAAGAAGTATGAACAGTTCAGTAATTCTCTCAGCCGCATTGATTTTTCCAATGGTTATTGCCTCATGCAGTACGGATACCGGCAGGGACAGGGAAGATATCGTCAGCACCGGACGCGAATTCGCCATCATGGCCGGGGAGGCCGGGGTGGCAGAAGCTTTTTACCACTATGCAGCCGACAGCGCCGTCATCTTACGCGGCGGAAAGCTGATAAGGGGAAGGGAAGCCATCAGAGACTATTACATTCAAAATCAGAAACCCGGCACAAAGCTGCTCTGGACGCCTGATTATACGGATGTATCAGGTGATCTGGGCTATACCTACGGGAAATACACTCGCCAGGTTCCCGACAGCACCGGCAACATAATTGAATCATACGGTATGTTTCACACTGTCTGGAAAAGGCAGCCTGACGGTTCGTGGCGTTTTGTGTGGGATTGAAATATTTTATTTCTGAAGCGAGTAGAGGTATTTTATCTCCTCGGCCCACAACGTCTCGTCAGGAGTCTCCAGTATGAGAGGCATCCCGTCAAAGCGGGGATCATTCATAATAAGACTGAAAACCTCGTCGCCAAGCTCTCCCTTGTGCAGGCTGTCGTGCCTGTCGACGCGCGTTCCGAACGCCTTCTTTGAATCATTCAGATGCATCCCCTTCAGGTAGCCGAAACCAACAATCCTTTCAAACCCGTCAAACACATTTTTGAATCCTTCAGCTGTGGAAAGATCATATCCTGAGGTAAATGCGTGGCATGTGTCAATGCAAACCCCTACCCTGCTTTTGTCATCGACCCTGTCAATGATATACCTGAGATGTTCAAACCGGTAGCCAAGGTTGGTTCCCTGGCCGGCAGTGTTCTCTATGACGGCAATTACACCGCTGCTTTTTGAGAGGGCGATGTTAACCGATTCGGCAATCAGGTCAAGGCTCTGCTCCTCGGTTATCTTACCCAGATGACTTCCCGGATGGAAGTTCAGCCTGTCAAGCCCCAGCTGCTCGCACCTCTTCATCTCGTCGTTGAAGGCGTATCGCGAACGGCCCAGCACTTCAGGATCAGGGGCTCCCAGGTTGATAAGGTAACTGTCATGGGGCAGTATCTGAAATGGCTTATAGCCATACTTTTCACAGTTTTCTCTAAAAGCGGCAATACTTTTCTTTGTAAGCGGCGGCGACACCCACTGGCGCTGGTTCCTGGTGAAGAAGCCGAAGGCCTTCGCTCCTATCTCATGCGCATTCACCGGTGCATTCTCAACACCCCCTGCTGCACTTATGTGTGCTCCTGCGTACTTCATGCTGCTAATTATTGATTATCTGTCTATCAACGGTTTTTCATAGACAAAGATATCTGAGAATCCCAGTCCTGCAAGCTCCGGATAATATGGATATGTCTCCTCCCTGGTAAAGAATCCGGTTACAACAACACGGTACCTGTCCCACTCTTCCAGTATCTCCACCGGCAGTTTCAGTTTACGTTCAATCTTCTGTTTAGCCCGCTCCGCCTGGGAAAGCTTCGGATAGCTCGCAACATGCAGTATAAACCTTGGGACAGGCGGCGGCGCCACCTCTTTTTCAACCACCGGTTTCTCCGGTACAACAACTTCAGGCTGCTCCTGCTTCACAGGCTCTTCAGCCGGCACCTTCTCCTCAGGCACCACGGGCAGCCCGGGTCCAACCGCTGCCGGAGGCATCACCACGGGTGCAACGGGCAACAGTCCTGTTTCATCTTCATGTAGGACAAGAATATCTGCAAAACCATGCTCCCTCAGCAGCGGAATGAAATCTCTCACCTCGCTTGTGTCTGCAAAGCCGGTTATCTGAACCTTGAAGAGGCCGCCCTCATTCCTGATAGTGACAAGTTTCTCGGCTGCAGCCAGTAGCCTGTTGCTCATTGAGACCGTCTCCTCCAGGGTATTGAATGCGCCAAGCTGAACGGTTGTTCCTGCAATCACCACGGGGACAGGCTCCGGCTCCGGCTCCCGTGCCGGCTCCCCGGCAAGCCTCTCCCTGACAAGAGCCAGGGAGTCCTCACGGCTTATGGTGATCCATTCACCCCGGACTGCCTTGTTGGTTATGACCCATATTTCGGTGATGCCCTGTCCGTGTATAATCGGAATGTATTTTTCAAGCTCCTCACGGTCAGCAAAACCTGTTATCCGCACCTTCCAGAATCCGTCCTCCTCGAACAGCTCAACCTTCTTGTCTAGGGCAGCCTGCACCTTCCTCTGCATTATCTCGGCGTACCTCTTTGTACGGAATGCCCCGAACTGAACAGCATAATAATCCTCGGTGATTGTCATCAGCTCACGGGTGACTTCGTGGATGACCAGATATGAGGTATCAGCAGTGACGATCCGTTGCACAGGTGCGGCAACAATTGCCGTATCAGCTTTTGCAACGGTATCAGCCGCTGCGGCAGTATTGGATGTAACAGCAATCCTCTTCAGGGTGAAATCAAGTCCGTCAATGTAGTCACCCTCCATATTGGCCATTATGCTGAACGTCAGGGATTCCGGTTCGGAGATCATATTCAGCCTCCTTAGCTGGGCGGTGTCAACACCTGCTGTATAACTTCCGGGGGCAAGCCCGAAGTAGCTGAAGTATCCGTCTTCCTCTGTCAGGGCCCTGGCGACAATCTTTCCTTCTGAGTCCGAGAAGTTCATAATTATACGACTCAGGCTTGCTTTCCTTCCGTTTGTTTCAAGCATCACAGAGCCGGTTGCTTCTCCAACCACATTAATGGGCACCTCTATCAGCTTAAGTATGTTTGCATCAGCTATGACCGCTATCGATTTTTGAGGGATCCTCCAGGAAATGTTATCGAAGTTGCTTTCATCAAGCTCAATAAAATGCTTCACATATGGCTCCATGCCTGTGATGTGAATTATCGAATCTTTTTCATTGAACTCTATTCTTCCGCTGTTTGAACGCAGGTTAAGGTCTGCCGCTTTTGGTTCGCCCTGGTCACGCATGCCATTCGCGTTGAGATCAAGAAATGCCAGTACCGAGATGCCGCCCCTGCCAACGTTAGTGCGGTTCTCGGCCTTCAGGAATGAGGTCTTTCTGTCATTGATCAGACTTCCTCTTGCATACTGAACAAAGGTCGTCTGCTCATTGGTCTGCCTGGCAGAGATGCCTGCCTGTGCAAACGAAAAGTCATACCTTAATCCCAGCTCCGCAATATTCAGGTTACTGCGAAAATTATGTTCATAGGAAGCATTCAGATACCCCTTTTCAAAAAGTCGTTTCTCAACACTTATACGGGTTGAAAGCAGCTGCCGTTGTGAATAGTTGTACTGCAACTGGGGCATAATGACAAAGTAACCGGGGAGTCTGAACCCCAGGGAAAGGTGACTGTATATGTTAGGATCGAAATACTCGGAAAAAATACCATAGGTGGTAAGGTTCGTACTTACACGCGAAATCGAGCCGGCAAGAAGCCATTCGGCAGTGGTATATTGTGATTCGGGAAAGATTATCTGGTAATATGACAACCTTGAATATGCCGCCATTTTCTTTATCTTCAGCGGAAGGGAGACGGAGGCCTTTCTCTCTTCACGATAATTGTAGGATATTGCTTTCTGATCCTTGTCATACCTTGTATAGATAAGGTCAAGTTGAATGTTCGAGGGGAGCCGGTAGGTCAGTGTTCCTTTTGACCTCACTCCATAAGTGTATTCACCTGAAACCAGCAGGTTGTTCGTAACTCTTAACGACGCATCCACAAATGGCATGATCGGTTGATCTGATATTGACGAGAGGTATTCAAATCCGCCACCCAGAGTGAGGAATTTGGTGGCACCATAACGGAATGTAGTTCTTGAAAAGCGGCTCCAGGTGCTGTCTTCCACAAAGCCCGCGCTTACTGTATACTCAAATTCCCTGCCAGGCAAAAAGTTGTAAGGAATGCTGATATTCTGCTCGCGTGTTCTCTCCTCTCCCCAGGGCCCGTAGTATTTAAGTTTGACAAGCGTGTTGCCGTAAACCAGGGGAACCTCAAACGTAAAAAATCCGGAGGCATCGGCCTTTACATAATCAACCAGGACACTATTCACATACAGTTCCACGGTCCACCCCGGTTCGGTCATGTCAGTAAGTGTATATGTGCCGAACGAACGTCTGAAGGTAGTTGGCGTGTTGGTAAACTGTATCCCGACGACGGGGTTATATATTGATGCTGTTGCCTGTGTGTTGATCTTCCCTGCCATTATCTGCCGCAGCCATGTCCGGTCATTGTTGACATGACGCCACATATAATACTGCTGCTTTTCGCTGAAAGCAGTCTGCGTATAGAGTGTGAGTGAGGCCGTAGCCTCACCGCCGGCAATGACCGAACCAAGTGACAGGTTAAGCCGGCCGTCAGCCAGGCCGCCAGGCTGCTGGCTGGCATATACAGACCAGTCGGCCATGCCAGACCTGAATCCGGGATAGCTCCTGCCAATGGTAGTATCAACCTTAATATCTCCCTTAAGACGCGTGATATTCTTTCTCATCTCCTCCTGCCGCATCTCACGTATAAGGGGCAGCTCAAGCTTTGTATCAATCGTCACTGTCAGATCCCTGAAACTGAACCTGCAGTCGAGGCCAAAAACCTTGCCGAAATAATCAGATTTCAGGTAGAGACTGGTTTCCGAACGTATAAGATCGCCTTCAGAAAGAGGAATGGTTCTGCTGCCAAAGACAATACTGTTGTTGCCACGGTCAATGGAGTATGTATCTTCAGGATTTATAAAGAACCCGGAGACCTTTTCAAGATCCTGTGACGGTAAATTCTTAATCTTAAGGAAATCAAACAGTCCGGCAACAGACAGAAAGACTTCCTCACCCCTGATGACTGCATCAATCTCTGTAACACCAACATACGGGACCCTGACATAAACAGGGATCTCATCATATAGCAACTCATCCTGTGCAATCAGCGGGTTTGTTGCGGATAATATTAAAAGCAGGAGAATGAAAATGCAATGATACCCGGAAAACATTGGCATACACCTTGTGTTATGAGATACGGTATCTGCCTTTATTTCTTGCATCAGGGAATATCTGTTTTCAGTTTATCATTCCTGAACGAACGTAACATCTATTGTGCCGCTGTAGTAGCCCGGCGGATTGGAGGCAATGCTGCCCACGCTAAGGATCCCTCCCACCAATACAGTGGTTAGCTGTTGATAGGGAACCTGCGTCACGAATGGTGATGCGGGAAAGGTTCCGTTTGTCTGCAGGGAGAGGGAACCCCCGTTACTCCCCGTGATCGTTGAAGGCGGGCCGGTGAGTAGAGAGATCACAGTACCCGGATTGGCCTTGATATAGAACATGGCCGGAGTATAGAGATAACCCATGTTGAGAAGTATTACCGTCCCGGTTGATGAACGAGTTCCCCCGGCAGCGCTTATTGTTACTGTGCCTCCTGAGGCACCGGGGGTAAAGGCGCCGAAAGCAAGGGGCTGAGAGGCATTGGCAGTTATTATGACTGGTCTCGGGGGATTGGGTTGTGCAATGAGGCTGCCACAAAAACCGCTTAACACCAGGAGGCCGGCGACGGTTATCAGTCTCCTCGCTTTTATAATTGAGTCATTATCTTTCATCTTCATACTCCCACAACCATTTTTATGCTGCGCTGCAATGTCCCGGTTTTATATGTGATAATGTAAATACCCTGCCTCGCCTCAAACTTCAGGTCATATCGGCCGGGCTCATATACTTTCATTGAGGAGACAGGTTTTCCGCTTAATTCGTATACTGTAATCACCCCCTCATTACCGTCAACAATACCTACTGTTGCTTTCACAATACCGCCGGACAGATATGCAGAGAAAATTTCTCCCGACACTTCATTGCCAGGGATATCGGTGGTACTTTTAATAAATGCAAGGCCAAACCGGCCGTGATACTCTCCCTGCGTCAGAATGACCTTATATTCCTGGTTGCGCAGCAAGTCTATGTTTGCTCCTGTAACAGCATCACGGAAATAAATGCTCTCCCCGATGGGAAGATGCTCAACATCCTTGATTCTGAAACTAACCTCACCGTCGCGATAAACGGTAAGTCCTAGAGGAATATATAATGCCGTATCAGGCTGTTCAGGCATAGCATTTATTGAAAGTTTCTGCTGTGATGGAAGAACCGAGTAGAAATTGGCTACCATCATGTCAGTATTAAGCAGCTTCAGGGCATCATAAGCACCGTCAAACTCTTTTTCTGCATTATTATCAAAATAGATTACCAATGGATCGGTCGATGTCTGATCATCTGTAAAGGAAGCTGTTGCCCTTAACAGGAATCGATAATCACTCATCCTGGTCGATTTCAGGAAGGGACTGGTAAGATTATTTATCCTTGAGCTGTTGCTTACCCCCAGAGTGCCCGTCACCGGGTAAGTCAAATCAGAGACATGTACAAAGAAACCCTGCATTGACGGAATGATGTTGGAGGCAAACCCGTCGCTCGGGATCCCGTTTACATAGCTGCTATATGTCCCGCCATACTGATCCGTGGTGCTGGCCCTGAAGAAATAAACAGCATCATCTATATTTGTCTTTGTCCATCCCGGACCGTCCCAGTCAACAGGTGACGGAAACGGGTTACCAACCAGGTTGAAACCTGTAGTAAACTGGTTATTGTGATTATAAAGAGTAACTGAGTAACTCCCGTTGTTGACAACCCCGGTGACATCAACTGTCCTGGGATCAGTCAGATCTCCGAAATTGATTGCGTATCCCTCCATGGGATTTAGAATGTTGGTACCGGTAACGTACCCAATCCACCCCGAATACAGGCTATTCTCATCAAACCTGTATAACAAAGGAAATGAGGAGGCTAGGTTCATGTCTTCTCCAAACTCACTTACCGTTGATGCCTGGAAGGGTGAGCTGAAATATTTGTATCCGAATCCGGAGTCAAGGTATCTCTGCATTGTGACATTGCCTGCCACCGATCCGGCGCCCGATCCGTCTATCAGAGCCGTTCCTGCAGCTGTTGAGGCAAGGGTTAGATTACCGCCTGACGAGAGGGTTCCGGTCTGTACAGATACCACTCCTGTAACCGTAAGCGGCCCCTGAAGGGTTACTCCTGCAGAATTGTCAATTATCAGTCCCTGAATAGTATTTCCGCTGAAAACGCCGGCCCCGATCTGTTGTGCAACAGACCCGTTCATTTCAACTGTGCCGGCCGAGGCATCAAGGCCTCCGTTACTTGTTATATCTCCGGAAATAGTGATTGTGTTACCTATAATTGTCAGTGACGCTCCGTTATCTATTATAATATTGCTGACGCCTGCATTGGCTCCGTTACTGAGTACCGGTTTATTCGCCACATCAGGTATCTGAACGGATAATGTCTGAGTGGGGACAATATCGCAGGACCAGTTTCCCGCAACATTCCAGTCTGTTCCCGTTGCTCCTGTCCATATCTGCTCATTCACCACGGTAACTACAGCAAGGTCAGTAAGCATAACCCCGCAACTATACTCATTTGATGCCCAGATATTATATGTATTGGTAGCTGCCGGCGTGACCGGTATGGAAACATCACCTCCGGCCATGCTGCTCACCGGGGATCCGACGGGAGAATTATCACTGTTCAGACGAAGCTGATAGGAAATGCCTGCGGGTGCTGCCGAAATAATGATATTCACCGGCACATTGGCGCATGCAGTGGGATCAGATACAGCATTATTATCCGGAGGGACAGGGTTTACTGTTACAGGGAGTGTGTTTACTACCGGGGAGGCACCTGTCTCAGTAACGCTAACCGATCCGGCTCCTGTAGATGTCCAGGTTACATTTATTATATTGTTTGTAGCACCAATGGTAAATGTCCCGCGGGTTACTACCCAGGCATAAGTATGACTACCGACAAGTGGTGTTGAATATGTTTCTGCAGAACCCAGGCAAACGGAGGTGTTCCCTGTAACCAGGGGATTCGGAATATCTGTAATTGTAACATTGTAAGGAGGAGTGGTCTGGCTACACCCGCCGATAGTTACTGTTTCGGTCAGGGTGATGCTTCCTGCCGGACCTGAGCCCCATTGTACTGCTATTGAATTTGTCCCCTGCCCGCTTTGTATAGTTCCTCCTGTTACACTCCACAGGTATGTATCTCCTGGCACCGCCACGGTGCTGTAAGTTTCCAAAGAGTTTGCCGGAGTGGTGGCAAGCCCTGAAATTACAGGGTTGGGAGAGGCATATAAAGTTATGTCAGCGGTGGTTGTAAAGTCACGTATGCCCGTTGTGCCTGTTGCATCTTTGATATAAGAGATGGAAAATGAATAGAGTCCGGGGCCTCCGGAGGCAAGCGCCGGCATTGAATTTGAGACAACAAGAGAATATGGTGATGTTCCAATACTTGAAATGGTTGTCTCATATGCTCCGTTAATCTTGTATTTGATGGTCCATGGAGCTGTTCCCGTCAGGTTTATTGAAATGTTTGTGGTGGATCCGTCATCACAGATCCCTGCTGCTCCGCTTGTTATGGTTGCAGTGGGCAGGCTTTCAACGCCCAGGGAAAACCGGTGATCACCGGAAAGGCTGACCTCCGGACTGGTTCTTATGGTTCCCTCCTGGGCACTGCCGCTTATTTTCCCGTTGCCGCGGTTGATCCACGAGGGATTCCACTCCACCACGCGAAGCTTTGTTCTGGTTGCGGCATCAACAGGGATGATTCCACTTTGGTCATCCCACCTGAGAGTAATGTTGGCAGTAGAAAGAGCGGGACCATTTACTCTCCAGTATTCCGAACTGCTGACAACATCTATCGGTGCTGTAACATTGCCGGGATCGAAACCATCATCAAGCGGATTGTGGTTGTAATATTGCGCCTGATAATAGCCGGTTACGGAAGCGTCGGTAAGTATTAATTCACCATACCGTAATCCGCCTGCACCACCTAATGCATCTCCTATAGGAAATGTAAAACCTCCTCCGGCAAGAATACGTTTCTGTAATGGTCCGCTTACAAATGAATCATCTCCCCCATTCTCAACAGCTTTTTCACTTGTGTTGGAAATTGAAAGCAGATTTACAACACTGGTGCTGATGATACCCCCGGATAAAATCAATTTGTCTGAAACATTAACATTCCCTGCACCAGACAATGTTAATCCTGTTACATTATTTATCTCCAGATCATAAAAAGCCTCTGTCGTGGCTCCGTTTGTTATTGAAATAATCTGCGGGCTGGTTCCATAAAAATAGGCACGCCCCTTGCCCGGGAGAAAACCACCTGTAGCTGAAGTGTTGTTGTCAATCCAGTTACCTGAGATAATTAATTTCTTATTGTAGAGCTCATTACTCAGTACGGTGGATGCGTCCCGGATTGTAAGATTACCAAGTATCTTCAGGTCTTCAGAAGGCATGGTTTTTTTACCCGATCCGGATAAAATCACATTCTGGTAAGGCTTGTATATGTTCCCGGGTTTTGCCGGAAGTGATGCCTGGTTATTCCCAAAGAATTCAACGGTACTGCCGGGAGTAAATACGAAATCACTGAAGTCGCCACCGGGAAAGACAAATATTCCCTGAGATGTTGATGTCAGTTTTAGAATCCCGTTGCCACTCACATGACCCAGGTTGTGGTAGTATGTGATCCCGGCATCAAGAGTACCGTTAAGGGCCACGGAATATGCATAGGCAGAATTATTGTTCAATGTAACCACATGGCCCGGTTTAATTACCACAATATTACCGTTTGGATCAAACCCGCAGGGGGGTCCGCCATCAGTAACAGACCATGTATTATCGCCATACCAGTTGCCTGATTTGATGCTATACATTGTAAACGTATTGGAGAAATTGATGCTTTTCCCGGCAGTATATTCGCCATCAACATAACCCCTGGATAGCAAGGTTATGGTATGCGTTACAGGGTTAACCGAGGATTCATCAATACCTCCTGAAGGAGACCAGTTCCCGGCAGTAAATCTTCCTGTAACATATTCTGCTTCCACTCCGTTTACATCACCGGCAACATATGAATAACCATGGTCAACAGTATATGCATCAACAAATCCTTCTGATAGCACATTCCAGTAGTAGTCCAGCTCATCACCGGCGGGCAGATCCATAAGCGGGTGGCTGTAATTTACGGGTTCCACCGTTATTGATGCGCCAATATTGGTGTTCGTTGTGAAATTATATGAGACCGGCGTATACTTACCTGCTACTCCGATGGGGAATGTAAAGGCCGACGCTCCGGAGGGGAAGATCTTTGTGACACCCGCATCAGAAATAACGCCGTTAAGAATAATCATCCTGGTCTGATCAGTCACACCGCCTATTGAGGCACTGGCGCCAAGGATAAGGGAATAGTCGTCAAGATATACAGCTCCGCCGGTAAATGTAAGCAATCCGTTAATTATTGTCCTGTCAACTATACTGATCCCGGTGGTGTTATTAATTGTAATGTTTCCAAAAATACCCTCTCCGTTTCCCGAGATCACCTGCGGCTGGCTGCCCTCAAGGCGTATGCCTCCGCCGGCTATTGAGCTTGCATGGGCTGCAGTGTTGATAAGATTACCCATCAGAAAAATATTATTTCCGCCATCATCAAGGTACCCTGCGCTTATGATAAGGCCGGAACTGATCCTGATATTACTGTTTGATGAGAGAAGCAGGGTGCCGTCAGAGTTAATTGTCAGGTTTGCAAAGTTGGTAAGGTTAGACCCCGTGCCGGTTATGGCACATAACCCGGCACCATTGAATGTGGTTACCTGGTTTATGTCACCCGGTTGGTATCCTCCGGTACTTACGCCAGTCCCGGATGTACTGTTACCGTTAGTCAGACTGCCGCCTATGGTAACGTTCAGTCCGTTAGCTCTGAAGACGGTATTTCCGTTTATGGTAAGATTGTTTAATATCAGTGGATATATCTTCAGGTCCAGTGTTTTGCTGCCTGATGTATCATCTATGGCCAGGTTGTAGAGCTCGGTCGATGTTGCCATACTGAACACCGTATTTACCGGCGTCACCGATGATCCGAAAACAATATTGCCGCCGGTTACCGTGCTTGAATCCGGGACAAGATAAAAATCAAAATAATCAGTGTTATTGAACGAACCTGAAATGTTAAGTGTACCACCGCTCATATTAAATTTACTGCCACTATTCAAAATCTCGAATATTGCCCGGGCGTTGTCGGGGTTCCGGCCTGCAACAATTACCACACTGGCATCATTGCTCTGTGTGTAGCTGAGAGATCCTGTATTGATAGTTGTTACCCGCCGTATCTGTCCGTTTACATAAAGAGTTCCACCGCTGACCAAAATTTCAGGTGTGCCTCCGGATGAGTATTCAATATCATTGTTCAGGTTGTTACCTGCTGTTCCGATATTTACAGCTCCGGCCAGCACTTCCAGCCTGCCGTCGAGAACCAGGTCAGTAGCATTTGTCGCTGAAGCGCCTCCAATATTTATAGTACCTCCGTTGGCAGAAAGCGCCCCTGTCATCGGGATTGTGAAGCTCCCCGCATTAGTAAGATTAAGAACGATGGGGCTTGTAAGCCTGAAAGTACCGTTGGTCAGGAGGAGCGCCGTTGAAAGGTTCGTGTTAATTGTCAGGACTGATGATTTGACCTCCAGCACGGTATTTCTCGAGTTTCCCTTGTTTACCTCAATAATGTTAAAATCCGTTATGGCACCTGCACCGTTAATTTCCTTGTTGATATTACCGGCAAAAGTCACATTGCAAACCTGGGTCGCCGCTTTATACATATCAAAAGTGCCGTTATTTGTCAGATCGCCATATATTGTCAGGAGGTTCGTGGCCGAACCGCTGGTGTTTACGTCAAAGACTGCACCATTGTTTATAACAACATTCCCTGATACTATCAGGCTTTGGGCGGTATTGTTGCCGTTCATGTAACGGAGCGTACCACTTCCTATTACAAGGTTTGAATCAATGGTTACAACCCTTGTGGATGCAAGTACATTTAATTGAGAGATACCGCTGCCAGAAAGGGTGAAATCATCATGAACGGCCAGATTTATATTTGGCAGAACAATATTTTTGCCGGCAGCAGGAGCAGTAACAAGATTGTTATATGCTGTCAGATTAATGGTTGCGGCTCCGGACAAATATGTGGCAGGAAGCGTAAAGGTAGTCGCTCCCAATGTTGCCGTACTGTAATATTCAACGATGCCGCCGCCACCGGAAAGAAAATTACCAAAGTCGCCTCCGGGGAATGTTGCTGTTGCACCGGAAGATGAGATGCGCAGCCGGCCCGTTCCGGTTACCCGGGTGTCAGGTATGGCACCAAAATTATGGCCCGTGGTGGTCTGCAGGTCCAGGGTGGATCCCTGACTTATCTCTAACCCTCCAACAGTAATATTATTATAACCAACAGGTACCGTAACTGTGTGGTTATTTGTATTGTCTCCTATAACGACAGGGTTTCCGGCTCCCGGAATGTCACCATCAGTCGCTCCTCCTACCCCGGTGGAGCTCCAGGTGTCCGGATCGTTCCAGTCGCCTGTTTGCCTGCTGTAGAATACTTTAATACTCATGAATGCCGCAGTCTCACCGGCAGTATAATCTCCATTTATATAGCTTACCGGTCCGAAGAGTATTGTATTTGTGGCATCAACAACTTTTGAATTGTCAATTACAGGGGTCCAGGCATAAGGACGATAAGAACCGGGAATATAATTGCTTTCCGTTCCGGTGATATCTGAGGTTACATATTGATACGTATGCGATACGGAACCAGCGGACACACCGGAGAATCCGGAGGAGGTAACCGACCAGTAATAGGTCAGAGCCAGGGCGGACGTCAAAAGGGGGTGTGCCTGTGCCACCGGTCTGACTGTCACCGAGCCCCACTCTGTGGGGGCAGCAGTAAACTGAATTGTTGCCGGGGTGTAGTCGCTGGCTGTTCCTACCGGAAACAGAAAGGCTCCAATGCTGCCGTATGTTTTGGTAACCCCGCCGTCACTGCTGTTACCGGCAAGACGAATCATTCTTGTGGCAGAAAAATTTGCAGTTGTCCCGGTAATGGCATCATATATGTTGCTTGAAGAACCCAGGGATATGTTAAGGGTACCTGCATCAATTAAGCCATTCGCCAGCCGGAGGTTACCAATGACCGACTGGTTTGCCGTGAGAGTGGTTGTCCCTGCAGTCTTGTTGATTGTCAGGTTGCCAAAGACTCCCTTGCCCGACCCTCCTAATGTCTGTGCGACTGTTCCGTTAAGGATAATGGCACCACTGGCCTGGCTGGTGTGACTCCCTGAATTGGTAATGTTCCCCGCCACACTGATTGAATGACCCACATCATTGATGATACTACCATTACTTATTATCAGGTCCTTTCTTATTATCAGATTGCCAGAGAAGATGTCAGTGTTTGAACTGTCTGCAATTGTAAGATTGTAAAGCCCAGTCCCGTTATTTACTGTTCCTGAATTGGTGAACCGTTGTCCGGCAAGGCCATTAAAGGTTGTTGTATTATCTCCGCACTCATATCCGGCACCGGGATCTATGACAAAGCTATGCCCGATAGTGACATTACGGCCGTTGGCATTAAAGACTGCATTGCCCAAAACGTTCAGATCATTGTAAATAATCAGGGGCTGTGCGGCAATGGCTGGAATAGCAGGGCTGGAATTACCCGCATAAGCCTGTATTTGTCCCCTGTAGGTTGCGGAAGTGCTTATAAAACTCAGGTTCCACAGTGGAGATGTAGTGTTTATATACGCGTTTCTGCCGGTGGGCACGGTTATATTTATTGTGCCGCCGGTGACGTAAAAATTGTTGGAACCAGAGCCAAGAATAAGGCTGAAGTTTGATCCGGAGCCACCTGTTATTGTTGTCGGGGAAAGAATGTTGATAGTCCCACCAGTCATTTTGAAAACATTATCCGGATATGGAAGTGTGAACGATGCATAGATATTCAGCCCGCTAATGTTATAGGTGTTTCCTTCGATATTGAGGGTGCCTCCTGACATGATGAAGGCACCCCTGTGTGCGCCCGAGATATATGAGGTACGAATGCAGTCAGTTGTAACAACACCAGACTCAATTATTAACGCGCTCTGGTCACGCATTACTATCCCCTGGTTACCATTGGCGGTAAGCGTTGCCTGATTTGAAACCCGGAGGTTGCCATATACAACTATGGAAGAGTTCGATGCCGCTGCAGAAAATGTAACATCTGCCCCATCGAGCCATAGTTGTGCATCAAGGTCTATGTTGTAAACGGCATCGCCTGAAAGACTGGGTAACACTATATTCGGTCCGAGACGAACGGTTCCGGCAAGAAGACCCAGGGCATTAGGATTTTCAATGGCCGGAGGGTCATTTGACGGGGGGCTTGACTGCAGATTGGACCTTCCGAATAACTTGAAATTGTTATTATTACTGGCATCTATATTAAGAATATAGGTCTTGTCAATACCCTTATCAATTTCTATCCTGTAAAAATCACTCTGTCCGTTGCAAATGAGGTTCTGGTTTGCATTGGGATTATTGAAGACCAGGTCAGATCTGCCGTTGGAGGGCGTTGTTGTGTAACCGGGGGTAGCCTGATTGGTCATCCTCACCACCCCTTCGTTTGTAAAATCTCCGTTGACTGTAAACCTGTGATTGGCGTTCCCCGTACCTATTCCAATACTCCCGCCTGACCCTATGTCAACATTGCCGGCAACAGTTATTTCCCGGCTTGTTGATGTTCCGTCATTTATTTGAAACTTTCCGCTGGTAATGGTCAGGTTCCCGTTAAGGGTCATATCACTTATCAGCGTTGCTACTATGGCAGTGGTTGAGAGATTTATTATCAGGTTATTATAGGACAGCTGGGAGAATGTAAAATTTGAAGTGTTGTAATACTCCACCGTACCCCCTCCTTCGGCTACAAAATTGCTCCAGTCGCCGGAAGGAAAGATGCCTGTCTGCAATCGTACAAGTCCTTCTCCACGTATAACAGTGAAGTTTTGCGTTGTGTAGGTCCCAAGGTCAAGAATTCCACCATCATTGATCTGAACAGAAAGGACGTTTTCGCCATTTGCAGTTGTGGATACCGTACGGCCATTAAGAATGACAACCCTGTCTGTTGCTGATGGTACTCCCGGGCTAACGGACAGTGTTCCTGACGGATCTTTGGTCCAGGTGCCTGCTGAGTTCCAGGGTCCTGACTGGTAAGAGTAGTATGTTCCATAGACCGGTTCCTCCCGTGCGGTCCACTGTCCGCTTAGAGTTGCTGTTCCCGATACGGTCATTGGGTTTGTTCCTGCTGCACTGTAAAAAGCCGGCTGAGCCCAGGAGCCATCACTATAAAGATAAGGAACGTACGTAGTCTGGTCTCCTCCGGATCCCACTTCTCCGGGGTTAATATATGTAAGCTTTATATTTGCAGATATCCCGCTTATGCCGGTGGTTGAAACACTCCAGTATTTCATCAGATCAGTACTGGCAGCGGCCGGAGGTCCCGGAGCTGTACCCGCAACAGCCCTGACACTGATGCTTCCTGTTCCGGTAAGGGTAGCTGTAAGAGCCGCAATTTCAAAAGGAGTGTAATTAGTGCCGGTTCCTACCGGGTAAACAACGGAAAAGGCAGAGGCAGTGGTTCCCAGTTTAATAAGGCTTCCACTACCGTCGCACACAATCATATGGGTATTGTTGAATGATCCGGAAGTTGTAATTGTTGCCCCTGTCCCAATTGTAAGATCATAAGCTCCGGATCCGAGACTGAGGTTTCCATTGCTGAGGCTCAGGGTTCCGGCAACAGATATACTGCCCTGCATTGTTTTTGTACCACCGCCACTGACAGTAATATTACCGTAAGACTGAGCTGATACATCCTGTGCTCCGGCAAAGCCATATACAACCGTTGAGCCCGGGTCAAAAATTTCAATACCAGACCACACTGTATTTGATGATACATTATGATTGTATGTCGCCCCATTATCGAGTTGAAAAGTTGTGGTTGCAGAAAGAGTTATCGCGGAATTAGCGGTAAGAGCTGCTCCACTTTCCACCTCTACTTTTGTGTTGCTGCCCGAAACACTCCAGGCCGCACTGGCAGTCATGGAGAAAGAAGGCTGAATAATGAATGTCTGGTTGTTTGCTGCAAAACTTGTCGGACTGCTACCCCCTCCGGCTCTGTTTGTATTCCAGCTTGAAAGAAGTGCCGGATTAGAATTTCGGGAATAATATATTAAGCTGGGAGTCATTAAATTCAGTGTATAGTCTTCTACTTCACCGTCGAACCCCGTGTTACAGGAAGCAGGATTTGCATTATACCTGGCAGAAACCCTCATCCTGACGGTGCCGGTGACGGCTCCGGCAGGAACGGTAATGCTCAGCGGGCTCAGGCTGGAAGGACCATTGGTTGTGTTGGTTGCAATGCCAAGGGTATATGATTCTCCGGAATCATTAAAACTTCCATTCCCGTTCCAGTCAATCCATGCCATTGCATAAACGGTATAGGGGCCATCTGTATTCAGGTTAACAGTCAGGTTATAAGAGCTGCTCTTGATAATATCGGTAACAAGCGATGTGTAATCACTATATCCTGAAGGTTTGGCGCTGGAGTTGCTGATCGTATTGATATTTACATAAGTTATGCTTGTCTGGTAAGTCATATTACCGCTTGAAGTACAATAGGTAACTATTGAATTCCCAGTTACGGCAACGTTTTTAACGGCAGAACCTCCCCCGCTGTTTGTAATATTGCCGCTATAATTCGTGCCGGGATTTGTCGGGCTAAACCGGGCATAAATAGTAGTCGCAGCCAGTGTCGACGATGTAAAAGGAACATTAATTGATGAGGCAAAGCCGGAACCGGAGCTTAATGAGACCTCAAAGTTGGACGGTGCCGCAACGTTAATATTGCCTGCGGAGGGGAAGAGCCCCGCACCGGAAAGTGTATAGGTCATGTTGGATGACGTCGAACCGCTGGCTGCAAAACCAAAATCGAGACTTGTCGGTGTAACAAAAAGGCCGGGAGGATTCCCTTTAATTTCAATATTATCTATTTGGTTATAACCTGAAGCACTTACCGTACCACCGGCTATTGAGATGTTTGAGGTCATTATCCAGCGAAGCTGAAGAGCAGCCTGATTGTCACATGCGGCAGGCAGGGCGAGATTATTTAATACGCCTGTTGTGAAATTATCTGCGACAGTAATTGAGCCCCCGGATACCGCAACCCACCCTCCACCAATATTATACTCAAGTCTAAAATCTCTCGGGCTTTTTGCTGAGCCCTGATCGCGTCCTCTTTGGGCAGATGAGACGGTTATATTATAGTACCCCGTGGTAACAATGTTAATGTACCAGTATTTTGATCCGCTGCCACTATTCCATGATGTAGCATGGGCGCAGTTTGTGCTTGCCCCGCTGTTGGAATAGTTAATTGCAGAAGTTCCCCCTAGTGTAGAAATGGTTTTTGCCGCATTTGCGGCAATCCCCCCGTCACAAACCGCATTATCCGGATTGTTGGGGAAATTCCATCTTGCTAATGTTGTCTGCCCCAACGCTGTGTTGTCCAGCCCTGACAAGATGATAAGTACAACGCTGAAAATCAACGTCCTTAATAAGTCTTTACTGCATGGCGATAGTTTATTCATTACTTTCTCAGAACCAAAAAGTGAATGTTAAAAGACAGAACGCTTATTGAAATTCAGTCCAATTTCAATTCTGCCTCGGCATATTTTTCAGGTCTTACATCGGATGGCGCTGAGAATGTGACAAGAATCTTTCCCTGCCTGTAGTTTACCTCCGGCGGACTCATGAGGTTAAATTCAAATTTTCTGACGGTGTTGGGTGTATAGACCGCCAGACCGTTGGCAATGCCCACACGGGTTATCACACCGCCGGGTGATATATGGTCAACGGAGATATCACCGTAAACCGAATAGTCTCCCGAGCGGTTGAAGGTGAACCCGAGTCTTGGTATGGTGTCTTGCTCAAACCGAAGAAATAGATCTGACAGAGAGACACTTACCATCGGCTCGCCTGTTCTTATTATCACCGGTATGGTTATTCCGAAGACAGGGATCAGTTTTATCGAGATGGAAGACGGATCATGCTGTACGGACGTCTCTTCTCCTATTGGTTTTTCTTTGGGAACCGCTCTGAAATAGAGGTGAGACCTGTATTCGCCGGGCTCCAGCTCCCTGGTTCTTGTTGCCTGGATTTTAATCGTCTGTACTTCATCAGGGCTCAGGGTTACTGACCTGGGAAAAAACCGGAGGTACGGACTCGCGAACCTCTGTCCCTCATCGGGATCGGTGATGGTCTCGAAAGTCCCCGCTTCCGTCATCCTGATCTGGACAAACGAAATAGTATAGGTGGCAGTATCCTTTCCTATGTTGGCCAGGCTCAGGTCCATAGACCTTTTTCTTGCATCGAGAACCACACGTCTCGGGGTTATGAGCAGGTCTCCCTGGGCCTCTACATTAGATGGAAAAAAGACCTGAATGAGGATCAGGCCTGCACCAAAAAGCCGCAATGATAGCTTTGTCATTATATCAGGTTTTAGTGTTTCTTTCAGCGGTCAGTTAAACTCAAATGTTATTGTGTAAGTACCCGTATAAACTCCCACGGGGTTATCATTCAGGGTGCCAACACTGAGTGTGGCGCCTACATATACGATCTGGGAGCCATTTTCCAGCATTCCTGCGCCGGGCTCCGCTTCCGGGACAGACTTCCAGTCTTCTACCTTCATGGTTCTGGCCGATCCCATGTGCGTTATGGTAACCGGATCCGAAGGCAGGCTTACAGTAAAAGCCACCCCGGGATCACCTGTGACATAAAAACTTGCAGCGCTGTGAGTACCGCTGCCCGGCCATACGCTGCCCATGACCGAGATAGAGCTTTCCGGCGTAAGTATAAGCTTGCCACCCTGTGGCCCCGGTGAAAATTTACCAAAACTCAGTTGTGTGGTC
>JBAQCK010000184.1:0-14038 GCA_049294075.1 Bacteroidales bacterium
CCCATATACCTGATCTTTCCGCTATGGACCAAATCATCTAAAGCGCGCAATGTCTCTTCAAGCGGGGTAAGTACATCGAAGCCGTGGATTTGATAGAGGTCAATATAATCTGTGCCGAGTCTTCTCAGACTCTCATCAACCTGGTGCATAATATGCACCCGTGATAAACCTGTCTGGTTTACTCCTTCGCCCATTTTGCCCCTGACTTTTGTAGCCAGGATTATATCTTTCCTTTTAGATCCTAATGACTTCCCAAGTATTTGCTCGGAAATGCCGGTTGAATAAACGTTGGCAGTATCAAAAAAATTGATTCCTGCATCGAGAGCTACGCCAACCAGCTGATCGGCTTCTTCCTGTTGAGTTTTACCAACCGGTGTCCATGTACCTGTACCACCAAAAGTCATCGCGCCGAAGCATAATTCTGACACCAATATCCCAGTGTCTCCTAATTTTCGATATTTCATGTTTTTCTCCTTTCTTATTGGCACCTCTGAATACCATTTTTTCGGTGCCGTTATTTGAAACAAATTTACTGTTTGGGTTTCTAAAAACCTAATTTTACTTATCCCCCCCCCCCATCCCTATTTTTTATTTACATAATTATTTGATCCATACAAAAGTTAGTCCTTCACATCTGAATATACCTATCCCATGGCAACCACTATTTTTAATTGAGTACAGCGACAAATATTGTAAGTTAAGTTCATCATTCCGATTTATGCTTTCACTCTTGCAATCCCAATAGCACATACAATTGAGCCATGCAAACTGTTTTCTGCAAAGCCAAACACGTGTTCGACCCTTACATGTGTCGTAAGCCTTCGGACTGATGCATAATGTTTGCTCAATTTAAGCAGAGTAATTTTGGTTCCATAACTGATGATATGAAAAAGCAGGAACGGATCAGACACCAGGAGGAGAAGTTATCTCTTATCGAAAAGTGGCAGGAAAGCGGGGTGTCCCAGCAGTCATTCTGCCAGGAACATGATATAACTTTTACAACATTTTATTACTGGCTCAGGCGTTATCGTCGCGAGATTGATGAAAGTAATTTTCTACCGGTTGAGATAAGTTCAGGAACTAACATAGAGATCCGTTATCCTGATGGAAAAATATTGCAATTACCGGCAGCCACAAAATTGTCAACACTGAAACAACAGTTACACCTTCGAGTTGACTGATCTTGGATGTTTTCGCTCAGCTCCACTTTCCGGTACTATTATTACAGTTCTGCCACCGACACGCGTAAGGGCTTTGATGGTTTGTGCGGACTGGTACATGCAGAGATAGGGCGCGGTCCGGTAAGCGGAGAGGTATTTATCTTTGTAAATCATCAGCGCAATAAGATAAAACTTCTTCACTGGGAAGCCGGGGGCTTTGTATTATACTACAAGCGACTTGAGCGTGGAACTTTTGAGATGCCAAGGGTTTGTTCTCAGGGCAAGCCATGCCAGATCAGCTGGTCCTCATTAATGCTTATTGTGGAAGCTATTTCTACTGAAAAATACAAGCAAAGGAGACGGTATGTTATTAACAATTTACTTCCTTCATCTCAATAAGTACTTCCTAAAATATTATGGTTAAACACCTGATTTTGCTATATTTGCATTATGCAGAATGGGCAGGAAGCATACGCGGCAAAGGAAGGCATTTTAAGCCCTGAGATATACGATCAGCTCCTGACACAAAATAGGGAACTTATAACAGAAAACATGTTCCTTAAGCAGGAGCTTGCCCTGCTAAAGCATATGATCTTTGGCAGTAAAAGTGAGAGGCACACTGGAGGTGATCACGGACAGTTAAGCCTGGGTTTGGGTGTAGAAGAGGTTACACCAGATGAGAAGAAAGAAACAGAGCAGATCACTTATACACGTAACAAGTCAGACAATAAAAAGGGTTCAGCCATACGCCTTGTTTTGCCGACACATCTTCATCGTGAAGAGCATATCATCGATCCTGAAGAAGATATTACCGGTGCCAGAAAGATTGGAGAAGCTGTAACAGAAGTTCTTGAATATACTCCGGGGAAATTTTACGTTGAGAAGTACATCCGTCCAAAATATGTACTGCCCGCAGAGAGGAAAATCGTTATCGGAGAGCTTCCCTCACTTCCTATACCAAGGGGTAATGCAGGACCTGGTCTTTTGGCTCATCTTCCTATCAGCAAATTTGTTGACCATTTACCTTTTTATCGTCAGGTACAGCAGTTCAGAAGACAGGATATTGACATTGCTGAATCGACAATCAGCGGATGGTTTACAGCCTCATGCCGGCTACTGGAACCATTATACGAGAGGTTGGTGATCAGAGTACGCGGCAGCAACTACCTGATGGCTGATGAAACACCGATACCGGCACAGACCAAAGACAAACCAGGATCCACACATAAAGGTTATCACTGGGTTTATTATTCTCCTCCGGATAAGCTGGTGTGCTTTGATTACCGTAAAGGCAGGGGCCGTGATGGCCCGGAAGAGTTGAATGACTCCTTCCGGGGAAAACTTCAGACAGATGGATACGTTGAATATGATATATATGAGAAGAGAGATGGCATAACCTTATATGGCTGCATGGCTCATTCGCACAGGAAGTTTGAGAAGGCAAAGGAGAACGACCCTGAAAGAGCAGAATATGTTCTTGAACTTATGAGGAAGCTGTTTATGACAGAGCGTGATGCGAAGGAAAAAGATTTGTCATTTGAGCAACGGTATGAGCTGCGAGTAAAACAATACCTTCCTATACTGCGGGAGCTGGAGAAGTGGATGAAAGAACAATTACCTGATGTATTGACAAAAAGTGCCATTGGTCAGGCTATAACTTACACTCCCGGATTATGGAACAGGTTAGCAAGATATGTTGACAACGGCCTGGTGGAGATAGACAATGGTTCCGGGAACAGTATCCGGCCAGTTGTTCTTGGTAGAAAAAATTATATGTTTGCCGAATCTCATGAGGCTGCACAGCAGGCAGCAATGATATACTCACTCCCTGGTACCTGCAAGATCAATAATGTTAAACCATCAGGGTGGCTGAAAAATAACTGATCACTCTATACAGAGATTAGACGAACTATTACCTACAAAAGGATGATCAAAGGAAGAATAATCTATCAATCCAAAGAAGAAATATTCGGTAAACATCTGAGATACGGGGAATGGATTTATTATACTGGTGACCTCACTATTTATGACAGGGAAAACAATCCAATTGTTCTAAAACTGAAGAGTGAAATTGCCGACTCCATTCTTGGCGAGGTAATGGAGGAAAAGAAAGAAATCAAAGGCACATCGGTATCTGAAGTGTTCGGTAAAGTAGCAAAATGGTTCTATAATCGCGGAGTGATCTTCCAGAATTAGTGAAAGCCTCTGAAAGAAATGAGGCAGATAACCGAAGACTTATGTTGAAACCATAGTCGTATACGCATCACACCCGGTGCAAAAGGTAATTGGCGAATTCGATGTTGAAGAAATCCTGGAAGCAAAACCATCACAACTTTGGCAAATTACACAAGATCTCTCTGGTATTTCAAAACTATATTTCGACCAGTATTTTACTATTAGAGATAAGGGTTACGCTATCAAGATGCAATATCAAGAGATACAAATCACCCTTAAATTTAAGTGACGACCTTGGTATTAACTACCCTCCACGTCATATACGTATTTATAAGAGAATTCAATCTGAATCTTAATATTTGGGTACAAAATCGGGGTACAAAAAATAACAAATCCCTTATATTCAGTAATATAAGGGATTGTTTTTGTAGCCCCACCAGTGCTAATCAATGTGTATTACTATAATACACTCTGAAGCCGATTGAATACATATTATGTCTCATATTGTGATACTTAACAATATGTGCTGTTGTGTCTGGTATTAATTAGACTTAAATAGTTGTTAATTAATTTCCATCATGTTTCCAATTGGGTTATCTTTGGTTCATTATTGGTTCATAATAAAATCAGCTACATCATGCCAACGGTAAAACTACTTCTACAGAGTCCTCACAAGCCACTTACCGAAAGGGAAAAAGAGGCAAAGAAGCGAAAGGAAAAGATTGAAAGAAAACCGGCCGAGAAAGCGACAAGAATCTACGCATATCTTATCCTCAGCAGGGATGAAATAATAAAGATCAAAACAGAGCATGTCATAAAACCTACGGAGTGGGATTTTGACAAACAGTTGAAGAAAGAGAGGCTAGCCGGTGCCATTGAGTATAACCGCCGGCTCCTCACCTTGAAAGATGATCTGCTTAATAGGTATTTTGAGCTTAAAGACGATCCCGCCAAATACACCTTTGATCACGTAAAACAGCTTATGAAGGTCTTCGGGAAAACCAAGGAGAATCCTTTCGTCAATAAAACCAAGTCATTTTTCGAGGTATTTGATGAGTTCTTAATCTCCCAGGGGGGGAGCCGTGCCCCAAGGACTATAATGAAATTCAATACCTTATTGTCAACCCTCAAAGAACTCGCAGAATCAAAACCAGAATACGAACAGCTTACATTCAATAAGATTGATCATGCCTTCATGGACGACTTCACTTATTTTCTAAGGTCCAGAGCACCTCGGGGACGGCAGAAAACCAGGCCAGAAGAACTCCAGACGGGCTTGCTTAATGATTCAATTGGCAAATACATTCAGACCCTTAAATACTTCCTGAAGTGGGCCGAACAGAGAGGATATAACAATAATCACACTTACAAGGAATTTAAAAGGGTCTCGCCGGCCGACAAAAAGAGAATTAAACGAAAAAATGATATAGTGACCCTGACAGCCCAGGAACTTCGCTCCCTCTACACTCATGAGTTTGAAAAGGGATCGACCCTTGACCGGGTGAGGGATCTCTTCTGCTTCGGTTGTTACACCGGTCAGAGGTGGGGTGACATATCGCGGTTCAAAAAAACTGACCTTGATGGTGACATCTGGACCTTTATTACAGATAAGACAAAAGAAGAGATATCGATAGATCTTATTGGCTACGCTGCACCGGCACTGGATATCCTCAAAAAATATGATTACAAACTTCCCAAAATCAGCCTCCAGAAATTCAACCTCTATATAAAAGACGCAGCGGCAGCGGCAGGTATAGACACGCCTTACACCTTGACAAGATATTCGGGCATACGTGAGATTAAAATTACAAATCCAAAGTATAAGTGGCTTGGATCCCACTGTGCCCGCAGAACATGTGTTTCTCTTCTCCTGAATGTTTATAACATACCGATTACCGCAGTCATGGAAATCACAGGGCATGAGGATCTTAAAACACTCATGGCCTACATAAATACTGACCGCGCGGCTCGTAGAGAGAAGATGAGTAAGACCAAGCCTGTAACCGAGATGATGACAGTAATTAAACAGGAGGCTGTATGAGTAAGGTTGAAGAGGAAAGGGAAGGCACCAGCCCTCAGGATGAGGAGAACTACAGAATTGACTTTGTATTACCCAACATCCAAGCAAGGTACTCCGGGATTCTGCAGTCAGCGGATCCAGCCGAGAAAGCTGCTACCGAGAAGAGGGACCATCTTTACGATGCAATTGCCAGACTAACTGATTTCATTGATGGGTTCAGCAATATTGCCTCTGAAGAATTTAAGATCAGTCCTGAAGCAATTGCAGACCAAACTGAAGAGATGAAGAGTTATAGGATTGAGCTCCTCCAAAGGAAGAATAGGGAGATAGATGAAATCCGAAAGGTGAGCCCAGCTGAGCTTTTTGAGATGCTTTGTAAAAAAGAGAAACTCACAAATCCTCATTTCAACCGAACGGTTTTTGCTGCAATGGAGAAAGTAAGGGCTAAGACTGCGATCAGCGAATATAAGAAGCTTCCCGAAGTGCGGGACTTCTATAAGAAGAATCCACAGTACGAACTAGTTCTTAGCTATACAAATTATCTGAAAAATCTTCCTGAAGAAAGCGAATCGCCTGTTCACCAATACACATTTCATGGAAAACATACACCTGAGCAGAGAG
Source organism: Bacteroidales bacterium (assembly GCA_049294075.1). GTDB lineage: Bacteria > Bacteroidota > Bacteroidia > Bacteroidales > VadinHA17 > LD21. Next base: position 5,977 of record JBAQCK010000184.1, read on the forward strand.
ATAGCTACCGGCTAAGGTTAATTGAAAAGAAGTTTATAGAGCCCATAAGTGAGGCTGACTTTGAATACCTGTTTTCTAAGAAACCAATTCATAAGGCATTGAAACAGATACATTTTTTAAAAGGGGGAAGTTCAGCAAATATGATGCTTTCGAAACTGGTTGAAGACTATCTTAATCCAAATCTAACGAAATATCCTATCGCAAATCGCTGTATTAGGTTCCCCAAAAATCCCAGATATAAACTATCATCGCATTCGGGTTTTACAAACGATCCAGAGCTAATCGATATTTTCAAGTAACACAATTTTTTTCGATACCACTAAAGCCGGATAAGTCATTTGACAATCCGGCTTTTATGTTTCTTTTCGACCCCGTTATATCATTTTTCGACCCCTTAGGAATCGTTTATTTCCCTGATGTCCTGATACTTAATAAAACCTTTTAGTCTATGTTTGCACCAAACAAAACAAATATGGACGCAATCAATATTGTTGAACTTTTGACCGCAAATCCTGCAGTTGCAGGAAATATTACACTGGAGGTCAAGGCTCAGGATTTGCGAGAATTTGCTGCTCTCCTATTGAAGCAGGTCCCGACACCTGATGTAAAAACGGAGCGCCCAGCTGTCCGTAAACCCATGTCACAAAACGAAGCATTAGAGTATTTGGGAGTTGCTAAATCAACTCTCATTCGATACAGAAAAGAAGGGAAATTGCAAGGACACCGACTCATGGGAAAGATGTACTATTTCGAAGAAGAGCTCATTGAAGCATTGCAGAGCAAGAAATAAAAGCCAGCGAATCAATGTATCAGCTCCCTCCCCTTCCCGAAAAGAAAAAGAAAAAGCCGCGGCCAGCCCCCCGTAAGTCGGATGCTGTCAAAGAGCTCGAACGGCTGTATATGGATGATCACAGACGGCGATATCCTTCAATGCCGGAGTATGCCAGGACTTGTAAGCAGTACGAAGACCGCACCGCAAACGGCCTGACGCGTTGCGCCATTGATTACATCCGACTGACCGGCGGTATGGCAGAGAGAGTTAACTGCACTGGGCGGTACATTGACAACAGCCAGGTTTTTGAAGATGTGCTGGGGCGTAAGAGATCTATTGGCACCGGGCAGTGGCTCCCAACTTCCGGCATGAAGGGCACGGCTGACATAAGCGCAGTGATCCAGGGCCGTGCGGTAAAAATTGAAATTAAGATGAAGGATCGCCAGTCCGAGGACCAGAAAAAATATCAGGCGGCAGTTGAGCAAGCCGGAGGCATATATCTTATAATCAGGTCATTTCAAGGGCTTTATGACTGGTATCAGTCATTTGGGGGATGACAAAATGAAAACAGCGACGAATGAGCAGAGAGATTTTTTTGAACTTCCCTATCCAACTTTTACAGCTGGCGCCTGACATGCGAAAAATGGGGAACGACGTTATGGATTATGCAATTTATAAGCATGCGAAAAGCCTCAACGGAGGCATGGATGAGCGGGTAAAGTCTGCAGCAAAGTATTTTGGAATCACTCTAGGTTCTATAAAGAGCACTATTGATAACGGCCAGCAGCTTCATGAGAGCATTCACCCAAAAAGTCCAATGACTGGCATCAACAAAGATCTCCTCTTTGATTTTTACCAAGGCAACCAGCCGGTTGATGACATTGTAGCACTCCTGGCTCATCTGGCAATCAAAAGCATTCTGGGACAAAAGAGCTACTGCCGGATAACAACTGATTTTCTACTCTGCCGTATGGCCGGTTATCCAAACATGGATGAAGTGCATGAGCTACCTGAATTCCTGGCTCCTTATGCCACCCGGCGACGCATGAACAGAATAAAATCAGACCTCCGTGAGAGCTATGGGCTGAAAATTTACGCACGCTATACCCGCGGCTTTTTCGTCAGCTTCAGTCTGAGTCTGGAGGATCTCATTCGTCAAGTCGAAATGAAGCGTCAAAAATGGTCTCACCAACATCAGCAAGCTGAGATTTCCAACGCAGTAACAAAGGTCTTAAATGAACTGTACAATGGCAAAGATGAATCTATCACCAGAGGCTAAGGCGGCTAAAGCAGCCTACCAGAATGAATGGAGAAAGCGCAACCCTGAGAAGGTTAAGCAATACATTGAAAACTATTGGGAGCGCAAGGCTGCCGAGATGAGTAACCCAAAGGCTAAAGCCCGTGAGTTATATGCTAACGGATATACTCAGAGGCAGATAGCCGAGGCGCTGGAGATCAGTGTTGGTACGGTGAACGCATACCTGAACAAGGATTGAACATGATTCAGCAAAATGTACATCATGTGTACACCATGTGTACACCTATAACAAAATACACATCCTGTACAATCGATGTACAATTAGTGTACAATTACCTGTACACCTTAAATAAGGTATTAATAAAGATCTTGTACAAAGGTTATATACTAAGGTCTTATATACATGTTGTCGCAAAAAACTTTTTGCGACTGAACTTCAAAGAAATTCTTTTAAGAGAAATTAAAAATTTAGTTCAGGTTCGTCGCTGTCCTGAACTGCCAGGCTTCTGGGGAGGGTTCAGTTGGGCTCTCCCTGGGGCCTTTACTCTTACCACTCAAACCGTGCAGCCATGATGGACTCCATAACGCGAAAAAGGAATTTTTCCGGCGCGCGTGTGCCGGCGGCAGGTGATGTTTGGAATGTAACAGAGCTCGAGGAGTTCTTCTTTTCCCGGGAGCTGCCGGCCGGTCCGGTCCGTATTGACAGCTGCACCCTGGTCCATGATGTGAAAAAGTTTTACCAGGTGGAGCTCGCAATCGTCCGGGCGCATATGGGACAATCCAGATATGAGCCGTACCTCAACCGGTTGCAGCTGCTTAAAGAAGTATTGTCATGATAAACCTAACTGAACAAAAAAATGAGTATTGAAGAAAAATTTGACCCGGAGCAATACCTGGACTTTCACTTCGGGCGGAAAGAGCAGTATTCACGGCAACTAGTAATCGTAGCCATGAGCAGATTTTGTTACACCTCAACCAGGCACCTAATAACAAAGGCAATTGCGAACAGACCGAAGGAAGTGCGCCAGGGTTTTCAGGTTGCGGCCCATGATTCCCTATACGAGGCTGCAATCAGGATTAAAACCGAATGGATGACTGAGGGATTGATTACTCCAAGCGTGACGCGTACAATCGGAGCTTTTGACATCTATTTAAAGCTGAGGGCAGGGATCCCTGAAGATATGATAACCCCTAGCCTATTCGGTTCTGAACAGGATGACAAAGTTATTCAAAATTGATATGTGTAGCGGTAAATTGGAAACACTTTCAAAGATCTTAGTTTCTAATTTTTGTAGCCCAAGGGGTGCTACTGTCACATTTTTATATTAAGTTGATTTCATGTCTTTTAAATGATAGGAAAATATCACTTTAATCAATATATTGGAAACTTAAAAGTAAATCAATGGAAAACGAAAAGATCACAACAAGGGTTAATGTAATGGCAATCAGCGACAAAGAGGCAGAAACGCCTTTTGGAGAGTGTCGTCGTGTAATGGGTCTCTACAAATCCCTTACAAGAGTCCATGCCATTAACAAAGTTACAGAGAGCTACTCAGTAGGAATAGCAATCAATAAACCGGATGATGATCCTGAGGATACAGGCGTCGAAGGAATATATCTCTTCATTGAAAGCAAGGAGGAGGTAAACGCCCTGATCCAGGGCCTGCAGTCCCTCAGAGATAAGATCTGGGCGTGGAAACCTTTGCCCGGACAGGGTAAGTAAGACCAACACTCAAACGGACCGGCCATGATGATCTATGTCGCAAGCGCACCCCAGCCAGAAGAGAGTTCCCGGGAAATCTACTCTTCGGCTACAGCAGAGATCCTGAAGCTAGGGCATGAGCCGTTCAATCCTTACGGATCTGACGGTGCCCTGCTTCCGTGGCCGTTCCGCCTTGAAGCCCTTATGCAGAAGTGCCAGGGACTCTACCTCCTGAAGGGCTGGCAGACTTCACCCGAGGCCTGTATAGAAAGACATGTCTCTCTCGGTACTGGCAAGGCAATACTCTTTCAGTCAGTCGAAGAGAGAAAGAGCGCCCGGGACCAGCAGAAGCTAGTGATATCCGTCCGGATCCAGGAGGCTATCCATGAGGCTACAGGTATGACCATTGATCAGTACCGGGTACACAGCAGGGTTGAAGGGTTGTTTTATGCCAGGATGATCTTTGCTCACCAGGGGAAGAGGCTGGGGCTACATCCTGACGATACCGCCCAGGATCTTAACGTCAGCAAGTCCATGATCTACCACTACTTGAAGAAATACGGGGATGAGGTGATGTATAATTCAGAGTTTCGAGGCATGGCCGAAAGGGTTGATAAAATACTTACTCAGTAACCATGGCACTATCGATGCGCACATCACCGGATGAGTTCCGGAGGAGGCTGGAAGAAAAGTACAACCAGATCATGCAGGACATTGCTGAGGCCCTTTTTTTGACCTGCACTGAGGCCGTAAACCGTGCGCGCTCCCTGGACACTTACAAAGACCAGACGAATAACCTCAGGTCCTCCTTAGGTTTCGTCATCTATCACAACGGCCGGCTGCTCTTCCGTGACTTCCAGACAGGGGGAACCGGTACCGGAGGAGGAGGGCAGGTCAGTTTCACTACCAGCCAGGGGCAGGAAGTATCTTTTTCAGCCCAGGTCAAAAGTGACACATCTGGTAACAGTGGACTGTTCCAGGGTGAAGCTCTCGCAAACAGTATCGCTCAGCGGTACCCTTCAGGATTCATAGCTGTGATAGTGGCAGGGATGCATTACGCGCTGTTTGTTGAGGCGAAGGGATTCGACGTATTGACAGGGAGCACCCTGACTGTCGGAGAGGATCTGAAGAAGAATTTAGAGATAATAAATAACCAGTACGGCACCAGCTTTGGCGCCTTTGGTCAAGGAGTTGAACTATAAAATTAACATGATATGAACAATGATGAAAACGGCCCTCTTCACTATGATTTGACAGTCAGAAGTGACCAATTCATAGGAGCTATGAATGAAGCCGAGAGGCGTGTCAAGGGTCTTTCCTCCGCCACAGTAGCTGAAGGGATGAAGATTGAAAAGGCTTTTGAGCAGTTGACAAAGAAGATCACCACCTCAAAGGAACTGATTGCAGCCACTGAGGCAGATATCCGGAAAATGGAAGGGATGTTGAAGACGATAGCTCCCGGAACTGCAAAGGTTGACCTGATCAGTGAGATCAATGCTGCAAAGAAAGCCCTGCAGGAACAGAAAGCAGCCCTGGCCGATTATGAGGGGCAGGTGAAGACAGCAGCTGCAGCTCACGTCTCCCTGAGAACTCAGCTCCGTCAGATGAAAGAGGAACTGGTTGCCATGGAAGCCGCAGGGAAGAGGGGAACAAAGGAGTATGAAGTGCTGCAGGAATCTTTTGCGAAACTGACACAGCAAATGGCCCATGCTCAGAAACAGGCAAACGTACTGGCCCATGATCAGGCGGGTTTCCAGGGACTGATACAGGCTCTGTCAGGAGTCGCAGGGATAGCAGCTGCAGCCCAGGGAGCAGTCGGACTATTCGCAGGAGAGAATGAAGATCTTCAGCGGGTCATGGTCAAAGTTCAGACTCTCATGTCCCTGACAATCGGATTACAGCAGACTCAGCAGGTCCTCAACAAAGACAGTGCCTTCTCCCTGGCAGTAGTTACCCGGGCGAAGACTGCCCTGGCAGCTGCTGAGTTGAATCTGGCCACTGCCCTTGGGATCTCAACAGCCGCAGCGCGGGTCCTCATGGCAACGCTTACGCTCGGTTTAAGCGTCGCAATCGGAGTTGCTGTAGCAGCTATCTCCCGGTTGGTCACAAGGACCCAGGAAGCCAGGAAAGCCACTCAGGAATTCAATAAGGCTACAGCTGAGGCAGCATACCAGTCTCTGGCTTCGTTTGAAAAAATGCGCCTGGAGTGGAACAGGCTGGGTGATGACATGAAAGCCAAAAACAAGTTCATCAAAGACAACAAAGATGCTTTTCATGATCTCGGGATCCAGATCAAAGGAACTTCAGATGCTGAGAATGTTTTTGTCAAGAATACTGAGACCTTCCGCACTGCCCTAAAGGAACGTGCCATGGCAGTGGCCAGCTATGACCTGGCCTCCGAGGCTTACAAGAAGTTTCTGGAAAAGGATCTCGAGGCCAAAACAATGCCGGCCACCGTAAGAAGGACCGAAACGGTTGCTACTGCCGGAGAGGTTCAGATGGGACCGGTCCAGACACGGACCATTGAGGAGGAGAACAGAAAGAGGCTGAAGGTTGAAAAAGAGGCAGCTGAGGAGCTCAAAAAATTCAACTCCCTCATGTCTGAGTCCATTAAGCACGGAGAGCAGTATCAGAACATGCTGGATGACCTCGGAGTCACTACAACTGAAAACCTCGAAAAGATTGTCCTCCTGGAACAGAAGATTTCGGAACAGGAGAGACTTATGCTGGAAGCGGTTGAAGCCGGCAACACCCAGGAGGCAAAACTTATTGCCGATAGAATAGAGCAGCTGCAGGAAGAGCTCCGGATCAGGAACCTGCTGGTAAATGCTATTTATGCTCAGTCGCGGGCCAGTGAACTTATAAGCAATTCACAGGCCGATGCGTGGAAGCCTGCAGGATCCTCCAATATTACCCTGGGCGCACCCTCAACCGGAGGCAAGGGCGCTGGCGCCAGGTACTGGCAAACTCCTGTTTTTGATTTCGAGGCTGCAAAAAAGACTCTCTCGGTAATGGACCAGCAGGCTGCAAACGCGCGCAATGCTGAATCTGTCGCTAAGAAGAAGAAGAAGGTTGACGACGAAATGCTAAAAATAGCCGAGGATGAGATGCAGACCCGGAAGGAAATCACTGCCGCAGTCTCGGAGACGGTGGCCATGCTGGAAAGGGCTGGATTGCTCTCTCAGGAAATGGCCGCTCAGATGCAGGGAATGATCGGTTTTGCCGGGTCCATTGCCACTCAGGACTATCTAGGTGCCGTGGTTAGTGCTGTAGGATCCTTCATTGCTCAGATCGGTCAGTTCTTTGATCAGACAGTAGCATATGAGGAGAAAATCAAATCCATGAATGATGTTCTTGAAAGGCATAACCGTCTGCTGGAACAGTCCCAACGTAAAGGAGGAGAGAAAGATGCTCTGAAGGAAAGTATAGATCTGCGGAAGAAAGATCTGGCAGAGTACCAGAAAATGCTTAAAGAGGAGGAAAAGAACCTTGAATCCCACTGGAAGAACAGGGGAAATTTACTCAATGAGCGCCTGGCACAAATTGAAGATCTCAAAGATAAGATCAATGAGACAACCATTGCCCTGGAGGATGCTGAACAGGCTTACACTGATTTCCTGTCCGGCGGAATAACCGAGGTTGACCTGGCAAGTACAATTCTTGAAGGATTGAAACAGGGCCGTATTGAGGTTGCTGACTTTGCTGGGTATATGAATGACATGTTGACCGAAGCTGTATTGCGGTCCTTCAGCTCGGAGATCCTCGGCCCTGCTATCACTGAGCTGCAGGAAATGGTTGCTCAGGCCCTGATCGACGGGGTGCTGACCGAGGAGGAGGCTCAGGCAATACAGAAGAGGACTTCCGAGATAGCAAAGGATAATGAGGAAAAATACAGAAGGGCAACTCAGGGCCTGGGCCTGGGAGATCCGTCAGACAATACCCTGAGCGGTGCCATTAAGGGAATAACCGAACAGACGGCCGGGGTCCTCGCTGGCCAGGTCAATGCCATGCGTATAAACCAGGTTGATGGGATACAGATAATGCGTCAGCAGCTTATTCATCTGGCGGAGATAGCATTAAACACGAGGTACAATAGGTATCTGGCGAGCATAGACAGCAGGCTGGCTGCAATGTCAGCAGATAATTTACGGGCACAGGGATTAAACGGATAACGAGATGATATACTACTACATAAATGGAAGACAAGGAATTCAAAAAACAGATTGTGGCAGAGGCTCAGCCCCTGATCGATAAGATCAACGCCCTGAAGAAAGAAATAGGGGAAGCCGATGAGCAGGAAGAGAAAGCGAAGAATGAGCCCTCTTCAGGC